>CAINMH010000099.1 GCA_903850745.1 uncultured bacterium | reverse complement strand
CTCAGTGACGGCACTGCGATTGGTCACGCGCAAGCCACGGTGCACTCGTCTTGGGCAGAGGTCGCATGGGTACTCGGAACTCCCTGGTGGGGGAAGGGGCTCGGGTTTGAAACGGCCACATTGTTGTTGCATGAGTTGGTAGCTCAGTTCTCATTGCCGACGGTTTGGGCGACCGTGCACCCAGACAATGTTCGCAGTTTGCGGCTCCTGGAACGGCTGCGTTTCCAAGAAGTCGCAGTCACCGCTGCACCGGTACTCGGGTCATACGACCCGGGCGATCTGGTCTACTCCCGTGCGCTGTGACAACGCTGGGCCACGCGATACCATTGGGCATGGAGATAACTGAGTACGCCGTTGCGTACGAAGCTTCAACTCAGGAGTTCCTGACGCTCGCTGATTCGGTAGGCCTTGAACAGCTAGATTGCCGCGAGCCAGGCGAGTGGTCGGCTCGACAGATCATTCATCACATGGCTGATAGTGAGACTCAGTCGTACGCCCGTATCCGCCGCCTAGTTGCCGAACCAGCAGGCAGTGTGATCCAGGGATATGACGAGGCGGCGTGGGCCGAATGTCAGGCGCTGGGCTACGAAGAGTTGCCAGTGGGTAACTCACTACTCGTCATTTCGGCCGTGCGTACGTCATCTTTGGATCTAATTCGACGTTTGACTCTTGCGGACCTTGAGCGCATAGGCGAACACACCGAATCCGGGCCGTACACCGTTCGCAAGTGGCTCAATGTGTACACCGCTCATGCGAGTGATCACGCCGCCCAACTTCGACGGGCACTGAACTACACCGCGTGACAGCGCCGACCTCAAGCAAGTTAACAACCGAAGCACCTTTCCCGCACTAACCAACTACAGCATGGTCCCCGGATTAAGAATCCCTTGTGGATCAAGTGCGTTCTTGATTCTCTGGTTCAGAGCCATTGCTTCAGGTCCAAGGTAAGCCGGCAACCAAGCTTTCTTTAGCCGACCAACTCCGTGCTCGCCGGTGATGGTGCCCCCGAGACTGATAGCCAGATCCATGATCTCGCCATACGCGATTTGTGCGCGTGCTTGTTGCGCATGATTTGTGGGATCGAAAACGACCAGTGGATGTGTGTTGCCGTCGCCAGCGTGGGCAACTACAGCAATCTCTACATCCCGGGCCGAAGAAATATTGGCGATCCCTCTGACGAGGGTGCCGAGTTTTGGTACTGGCACGCCAACGTCTTCGAGAAGGAGAGACCCCCGCCGCTCCACAGCGTTAATTGCCATCCGGCGGGCTTGCACAAAGGACTCACCCTCGTCCGGGTCAGTTGTCGAATAGAGTTCGACCGCACCACTTGCTGCGCAGAGGGATTCCATGGTGGCGATCTCTTCAGCCGCTGCCCCTGCCGGCTCGTCCGACTGCATGACAAGTAGGGCTTCGGCAGTTCGATCAAGACCCATGCGGGTCATGTCTTCAACGGCATTGATGGATGCGCGGTCCATGAACTCGAGCATTGATGGGCGCATGCGTTGTGAAATTGCAAGCACTGCCTCGGTGGCACTTTCCAATGTCGCGAATGTACTGACAAGGGTCGCGGGTTGTCGCTGCGCAGGCAGGAGTTTCAAGACAATGCGCGTCACCACACCGAGTGTGCCCTCGCTGCCCACAAAGAGTTTTGTGAGTGGCAGTCCTGCGACATCCTTCACACGCGGTCCACCGAGCTCGACTGCTGTGCCATCTGCGAGAACAACTGTGAGTCCAAGAACATAATCAGTGGTCACACCGTACTTCACACAACAAAGTCCGCCAGCGTTTGTGGCGATGTTTCCACCGATCGAGCAGATCTCCCAGGATGAGGGATCTGGCGGGTACCACAGTCCATGCTCCGCGACCGCGCGCTTAACTTCCGCATTGAGCAGTCCTGGTTCAACTGTTGCGGTACGGGTCTGCGGATCAACCTCGATCGCACGCATGCGCTCGGTCGAGATGACAATGCACCCATCAATTGCGGTGGCACCACCCGATAGCCCAGTCCCCGCGCCGCGAGTGACGACGGAGATGTTGTGAGTCGCCGCGAACCGCACCACGGTCTGAACATCTGCCGTAGAGGTGACACGCGCAACGGCGAGTGGCGTACCTGCGCTGGGATCGTTCGCACGATCCCAGCGGTATCCAGCCATCCGGTCTTGATCGACGACGAGACAACCCTCAGGAAGTGTGTCAATCAGTGGCTGCAGGTTCACTAGTTACTCACGCACCGCTCGATTCTGTTTTGGAGCACTCAGCACACAGCGAGCGAACGGCAACCCTGGTTTAGGGGGATGAACTGGCGATTCGCATTGACATACATGATGTAAATCGGCAAATTCTCCCGATTGCCAGTGTCCGGATTGATAGTGATGGAACCGGTTGCGCCGTGGTAGCGAGTGACGTTAAGCAATTTAGCCATTACTGCACTCATCTCGGTCGAACCAGAGCTAGCGATCGCACGGAAGAGAATGTTTGCCGAGTCGTAGCTGAAGGCTCCCCAGACGCCGGGCGTTACGCCGAATGCCGCCTCGTAGGCATCGACGTACAGCGATGCACGTCCGATGGGTAATTGCGGCGCCTCAGGGATGCCGCTGAACACACATCGCCAAGACGCAGTCAGGCCGGCCTCGGTAATGAATGCAGCATCGACGTTTGCAAGCCCCATCAGGCAATTGACGATTCGACCGCGCTTTGACCGCGCCTCAATTAGTGCTTCAGCAATGAGTGCACCCTGTGGGTAGTAGGTGCTGATGTAAAGAAAGTCCGGCAAACGGCGAAGTGCCTTCTTGACCTCTGGGGCGTAGGACGACTTGCCCTCTTCAATGGTGATCGAGGAGTAGTGGATGCCAGCTTTCTTTAGCGCCTTACGCATGCGATCGGCCATGCTTGCCGTGTAGGCCGATGGATCGACGAGCATCACTACATTCTCTGGTGCCGCGCTGAGGACGTACTCAATCTCTGGAGGCGAGATCTGGCTGTTTTTGGGTTGCACAGTGACGCCAAGGCCCGTGGTCGCATCGGTCGAAGTCATCTGTACCGGAGTTATCCCAGCGTCGATGTAGGCCTGCAAGTTCACGAGTCCGACGGATGAGTTGTAGGGCCCAATGACCGCCACCGCTCCGGCAGCCTGTGCCCTTGCGACGGCATCGAGTGCGAGGTCGGGATTTGCCTGATCGTCAATGCGAACGAGTTTGATCGGTCGACCGTCAATGCCGCCAGCGGCGTTGGCTTGGCGTACGGCTAGCGCAACACCACGCGCAATATCGCGCCCGTTATTGGCTTGCGCGCCACTTAGCGGAGCCTCAACCGCAATGACAATCGGCTGGACGTCTCCAGCTTGGGCGGCGGGCACGGCAGTGAGTGCGCCAGCAATGACGGGTAGGGAGATGGCCGCTATGGCAAGTGAACGCTTCATGGCACCGAGATTACCGGGCTAACCGCGCCTGAGCCCGTTGGTGCCACACACTGACCATGAGTGGCGCGATAAGTATCAATGTCGCTGCGACAAGAACGAACGTAAAGAGTGCAAATGTGACACCAATCGGGCCAAATTGCTCCGCCTGACTGGTCAGAGCCCTGGGCATGTAGATGGCTGCCCAGATGGACAGGCCCAGTTGGCCGACCACACCCACGATGGCGGTGGCTACAAGCAGTCTTTTCGAGAGACTAGGAACGATGACACGGATAGAGAGGTACAGCCCTCCGAACCACAGCAGGAGTAGTCCTAGGGACCCGAAGATGAGTGCCCAGACGCCGTACGTGCGCGTGAGGTCACGTAACTGTGAAGTCGAGACAATCAGAAGGGCCATCACGACAACCCAAATCAGGCCCCGCCACATCTGCTTCCGAGGCAGCGGCGGCAGGTCAAAAATCGTGGCGTAAGTGGTGGCTAAGCGCCGGCCGAGAGACCAGGCGGAGAGCAGGGACAGGATTATGGCGAGCCAGGAGAGTGTCATCGTGTGCTCAGGTGCATTGAAAAGCCCCACAACAGCGTCTCGGGCTGCACCTTCTAGTCCGAATCGATCGCTAAGACTTATCGCAAGCCCGACCCCGTCTGACTGAAACACCGCTGAGATGAGCACGATAACAATCGGGAGCAGCGCGACGAATGCCTGTGCGGAGAGGACGAATGCCTTGTCGAGCATCTGCAATTCGAAGAACCGACGTATGACCGCGAATGGGTAACTGGCTAGGACCCAGTCCTTGACTCTCTCCACCACGAAGCAGACATTAGTAGCGCAAAGCCGCTGTTGGGGCGATATCGGTCGTGGGAGCATAGGAGGGTGAGTGCGAAGGACCGTCCCGTAGATGACCGACATCCGCTGAATGTCCTCATCGGAGGCTGGCGTGGCCTCATCGAGTCGGTTTTGCCACCTGTCTTGTTCGTCCTTACCTACTACGTCGCAGGTCGATACAGCGACCACGCGCTCTCGATCGCCATCGTCGTTGTTCTGCTCACTGCCGCTCTGCTCGCGATATTGCGGGTGATTCGCAAAGAGCGCCCGATCCGCATTCTTACGGTGGTGCTCGGTGTTGGTGTCGGCGCGATGTTTGCGGCCACAAGTGGCAATGCGGTTGATTACTTTTGGGCTGCAGTCCTAGGGAACGTGGCTACAGCTATCGCTTTCGCATTATCGATTCTTTGGCGCTGGCCCCTGCTCGGTGTGATCGTTGGTCCGCTCATGGGCACTGGCCGACGCTGGCGCGAAGATCCTGATCTATTGAAGGCGTATAGCCGTGCTTCGTGGCTGTGGGTAATCCTGAGCGTGGTGCGAGCACTCGTACGCATTCCGCTGATTCTGAACGACTGGTTGGGCGCATTGGCCGTAGCACCGGTGTTTTTCTATGGCCTCGTTACCCTGACTATTGCTGGATCTTGGATTGTTATCAAAAGAACTCTTCCACCAGGCCATCCTGGTATCCGCCATCCGGTTTTGCCGAAGGTCGCGGATTAGTGGATTCCGCTCCAGGTGCCTCGGTCGACCAATAGATCTTTAAGAACACTAGGGCGATCTGTCATAAGTCCATCGACACCGAGTTCAAGTAGGCGGGTCATCTCGGCAGGATCGTCGATCGTCCATACGTGAACGTGAAGGCCACGTTCGTGTGCATGCTTGACAAGAGCGTCTGTAACCACCGGGACGCCTTTGATCGAACTTGGAATCTGCAGCGCCAAAGGGCCAGAAGTGCGATGACGAAGGCCCCATGACCCAGCGAGAAATTTGCCAACTTCACGCGGACCTGCCGACGTGACGAGTCGTGGACCAAGACGTTTGCGAACACGCTGCAGTCGATCGTCGCTAAACGAACTTGCAAGCACACGGTCGTAGGCGCCGGTTGAGTCCATGATCGCAGCGAATGTGTCTACGGCAGCCTCACACTTGAGATCAAGATTGAATTTCTGTGCGGGGAAACAATTCAGCGCTTCGTCGACTCGCATGATCTGGTCGACACCCTTGTCTGTTTCGACTTTGCGTAACTGCTCCCACGTGTGGTCACTAATCAAGCCTGTTGCATTCGTCGTGCGATCCAACTTTGGGTCATGGAACAGCACTGCAATGCCGTCACGCGTTACCTGAATGTCGCTCTCTAAGTAGGCGTACCCAAGCGACACGGCGTATTCGAATCCGGCGCGAGTGTTCTCCGAAGTCTCCCGTGCACCTCCGCGGTGGGCCATCGCGATTGTCCCGGCGCTTTCAAAGAATGGATGGCGTGGCACGACATGAGGATAGCGAGGGCCAATTGCCCAAGGTACGCACAGATCCTGTGGAATAGTGCGTGTTCAAGGAGGTCCCAACATGTCCGATTCACAGCCCATCACAGTCATCGTGACTGACAACGTCAGCCCCAAGTCTCGCCTTGCAGCGACCTTGCTCTGCTTCTTCCTAGGTTTCCTTGGGATTCATCGCTTCTATGCCGGCAAAATTGGCACCGGCATCATCTGGCTGCTAACCGGCGGCCTACTCGGCATCGGCGTACTCGTCGACTTCATCATCATTCTGGTCGGTTCTTTCCGCGACAAGCAGGGTCGCGTCATCTCCAACTGGTGACGCCTACCCAGTGGTGCGACTGAGTCTTAGCAATCGGTCTATTGCCTTGACGATCGTGGCGCGGGAGGTCGACACCCGCGTGTAAATGCTCGGCGCTCTTGATTCGCATCCTTCAGCGCCGTACGACGTCACTCCAATTAGAATTGGGCCATGCGCACCAAGTTGAACTAGCGGGCCACCTGAGTCGCCGCTACATGCCCCGGCGTACACCTCTCGCGAAGGTAGCCAACTACCAACGGCCAGCATTGAGCGGGGCGAGAAGAGTCGTCCGAATATTGCATGGGCATCGGACGTCTCTTGGCCGACCACGAGGCTCTTCAGGATTCCCGGAATATGTCCTCGTTCGTCCTTGCCCCATCCGTAGATCGTGAGATTTGAGTCCTGGACTCGTAGGGATGGTCCGGCTAGAGCCGGATAGTTCTGAAGCTGGTAGCCATCACGCAGTATCACAAGGCCAGTGTCGAATGCCGTTCCTAGATCCGAGTACCTGTGGTCACGCCATCTCTTCACCACGGGGATTAGCTGCCCATCGTTCAATGTGTCACCGCCGACCTGCACATAGATTGGAAGGCTCTTTACGGCGTCCACACAGTGAGCGGCAGTCAGCACAATTCGAGGACCGATAAGCGAACCTGAGCAAAAGAATTTCTTGCCTGCGCGGGTCTGTGCGAATAAAGCGACAGCCCAAGGAGCCACGCGGGTCGGGCTACGCACCTCGTGACCGTACGTGATTGCCATGGCATTCGAATCAGCTTTCGAAGTCCAGAGCTGCAAACTCATGCCAAAAGCGAGAGCGCTTATCGCAATAGCCAGTGCCCTACTACGCATAAGACATTTCAGAAGAAAAGCCGTAATCAGGTGAATACACTCGGTAGTAGCCGTCGCCTTGGTAAGCCGCCACCATAACGGCAGTATGAGATCCAGTGGAGTCGTCGTAGTCGAGATTGCGCCAACCGTCGTAACGCGAAGCACGATATTGAAGAATCAGTCGAACAGAACCACTCCAGAATTTACCTGCGTTATCAATCACATCGGCCTTCACTACCAAGCTATCCCAAATGTAGACGATGCTGGGCCAAGCAACACTTAGCCGGACAGGTGTGCGCGGAACCACACTTAAATAGACGGTGGCAGAGGTAGTCGTCCCATTCGCGACGCGGTAGCTGGAGGGGGCATTCGGGGAAACTGTGTAACGAAAAGTGCCATCCGATCGGGTCTGAGTGCGACCAATAGTATTCCAGCCGCTGGATCCGAAAACTTGAACGAGAATTGACTGCCCGCCGATCGCGCGGTACTTTCCATCGTCGAATCCGAGGCGCATCTGACCGGAAATTGTGGCGTCGCCACCGGCGAGAACTGACCTAGGTGCCATACGTACAGACGAGAACTGTGCCCGTCCGTTTGTTGCGACAACACTGAGAGAGACAGGGGCCGACGCATTTCCGTTGACGAGGATGCGAAGGCTGGCAGATTTCTGCGGGATGAAGTCGATGGTGTGGCGTCGACAATCGGAGTCGAGAATTCTGATCGATTGCCAGTTGCCTTTCGGCAAAGTTCGAGTCTGTAGGTTCAGAGTTGGACACCATGCTGAACCAACTTGTAGGAACTTGCCTTGCCATGACACGCGCGCGCTGAAACTCACTCTTGTGCGTTGCGATGCGATTACCGTCGTCGTAGGTTTCCGGATCGACACCGCCCACGTTTTTCTTACGTTTTGTATCGCACCGAGGACTACGGCCTGAGAACTAAACTCTTCACAGTCCCATCTGGACCAGTACTTCAGGCACGTGATTGGGACCAGGAGAATCGGACGACCCACAAGTCTGTTAGAGGTCGTGAAAGTCTTGGTGAAGGCAAACCGACCTACTCGTCCTCTCCACAGTGTTTGCCCTCCAACGCGTGCCTCCACGAGGCAAAGACGTGAACCAGTTGATGTGCAGAGATTGTTCCGCACGGATCCTGATGAACTGATGACGTACGTACCATCAAGGGCAACAGCCGAAAACGTCAGGTTGGACAATGAGATTCGGCTCCGCGACTCGGATGTCGCATCGGCCTGATTTGCTGCGAACATAGCAATCGACACACTAATCGTGACTCCGATGACGAGAATTCGCCATGTGCTCATGGATTTCACCTGCAGCCACCCCCAATTAACTTGAAGGTAGCCGCGATAAGAGCGGAATAATTCAGTCAGCGGTGTTTATGACCGGTCTTTGATCGGACAAATCCATCCACGAGGAGCTGGCTAGGTGCGCGAGGCGTCAGCCAACATGCGTAAGTCCTCTGGGACAAGGTCAAGTTGAACTGACGCAAGCAAATCAGCGACGTGGGAGACTTTGGTGGCACTGGCAATCGGAGCGGTGACTGTTGCTTGGAGTCGAAGCCAAGCAATTGCCACAGTTGAGTTGCTGGTGTTGTGTGCTGCAGCCACGGCATCAACAGCAGCTAGCACCCGCCAGGCGCGATCATTGAGGTACTCGTTCACACGACCCTCACGTGGAGCGCCTGTGACGGCCTCGGCAGTGCGGTATTTCCCAGTGAGGAAGCCAGCCGCGAGCGAGTAGTAGGGAACGCAAGAGATGTCTTCGCGCGTGCATAAATCGGCGAGAGCACCTTCGTAGACATCGCGTTCGAGCAGATTGTAGTGCGGCTGCATTGCGACGAAGCGTGGGAAGCCGTGGGCATCGCTAACATCGAGAGCCTCTTGGAGTCTTTCGGCTGAGTAGTTGGATGCAGCTAGGTAGCGGACTTTGCCGACCTGAACAAGTTCGGCGAGAGCGCTCATAGTTTCAACAAGAGGAGTGTCGGGATCGTCGAAGTGGCAGTAGTAGAGATCAATATGGTCGGTGTGAAGCCGCTGCAAGGACTCGTCGCAAGCGACGCGGATGTTGTCGGCTCGAAGTCCAGCGCGATCGGTTTTGAAGCCCACTTTGGTGGCGATGACGAGATCGTCCCGGTTACCCCGGCGGGACATCCAGTTGCCGATGACCGTCTCGGATTCCCCTCCGCTGTGGCCAGGAGCCCATTGGGAATAGCCGTCCGCGGTATCAATGAAATTGCCGCCACCGGCGGTGAACGCGTCGAGAATGGCCTCAGAAGTCGTGTCGTCGGCTGTCCATCCGAACACATTGCCACCGAGGCACAGTGGCGTGACCTCCAGATCGCTCGTACCGATATGCGCCATGGCTGGCTCCTCTCGAGAACCAAAGCCTAGGGCCCGCGAAAGCTTTCTGATACGGGTGGGGCTAATAAGGTGCACGAGACGTATGGGGCTAAAGGGGGGCAGAGACGTTAAAGCCGTGTCACGTTCATGTACCAGTTCGACGCCGTATGCTCAGCCTTCTTGACATCCTTGTCATACAGACCACAAAGTTGGCATCACCTGAGCCATGAAGGAGTTGAATGAAGCCGCCCGTTTTCGAGTACCGCGACCCGCGGTCTCTCGATGAGGCTCTCGGCCTGCTCAATGAGTATGGCGACGACTCCTCAATTCTTGCTGGCGGTCAAAGCCTCATCCCTCTTCTCAATCTGCGCTTGGCTCGGCCTGACTACGTGATCGACATAAACAAGGTGCCTGGCCTAGACACCATTGAGGTGTTGCCCGGGTGCGTGCGAGTGGGAGCGCTGACCCGCATACGTCGTCTCGAACGGGATCCAAAAATCCGGGCTGTGGCTCCTGCCTTGTCCGACGCATTCCAAAACATTGCACACCCGCAGATCCGTAGTCGTACGACCATCGGCGGAAACATTTCTCATGCGGATCCCTCGTCCGAATTGCCGGGAGTTCTGGCGGCATACGACGGAAGAGTGCAACTCACTTCCTCTTCGGGGTCGCGGTGGGTCTCTTGGTCGGACTTCTTCGTCACGGTCTTCACCACGACTCGAGAGTCCAATGAATTGCTTACCGCCGTGGAGTTTCCCACTGACCAGAATTTCAGCTACGAATTTGAAGAGATTGCACGCCGGCCGGGTGACTATCCCTTGGCCGGAGTGTGCGCAGGCATCAGCCTCGATGGGAGTCAAGTGCGCGCAGCACGTCTCTCCGCTATCGCGATAGCGGACCGCCCGATCCGGATGACGGCAGCTGAGTCGGCGCTTGTCGGCGTTGATATTTCCAATGCCGCCGTTCGCCAAGCTGCAAGCCAAGCTGCTGCAGCAGAGATTAATCCAATGGATGATGAGCATGGCAGCGCGGCATTCCGTCGTGGTCTGGTCTCAACTTTGGTGAAGCGAACCCTTGACCGACTTGCAGGAGTCCCATCATGAAGTCCGAGATCCGCACGATTGCGATGACAGTTAATGGGGAGCAAGTATCTGTCGATGTTGAAGTGCGGGCCCTCCTGAGCGATGTTCTCCGTCACGACCTCAGACTCACTGGCACGCACGTGGGATGTGAGCATGGCGTGTGTGGGGCTTGCACAATTCTTGTTGATGGAGAATCAGCGCGATCTTGTCTCATACTGGCCGTGCAGGCTGACGGCAGCACCATCGAAACCGTTGAATCCCTCGGATCGGTTTCTTCGCTCAGTGCGCTGCAGGAAGCCTTCCGAGAAAATCACGGCCTGCAGTGTGGATTCTGCACGTCGGGAATCCTGATGAGTTTGTGCGCCGCGGAGCGTCACGGTGAAGACCTAGAGGAGACTTTGGGTGAAGTACTTGGTGGCCACATCTGCCGCTGTACGGGTTATCAGAATATTCGCGCGGCCATTGAGGCGCACTGGGCAAAGTCGGTGACGCAATGACCATCGAGACAGGCGTTCGCCGTCCATATGTCGGACAGAATGTGTTGCGCAGCAATGACCCCAAGTTGCTCACAGGTGGGGGACGCTTCATTGACGACCTGCACTTTCCTGACATGTTGCACGCGACCATTGTGCGTAGCACGCTCGCGCATGGCACGATCGAGCAGTTTGATGCTGGAGCAGCACGTGCTGAATCGGATGTAGCTCTAGTCCTCGGCCCCGAAGAAATTGCCGCGACGACCGGACTCCTGCCGTGTGTGTGGCTGGCACCAGGTCAGCGAATGACCCACATTCCGATTGCCTCGCGCAAGGTTTCCTACGTAGGACAGCCCATCGGCATAGTGGTTGCTGACTCACGGGCTGCCGCAGAAGATGCGGTTGAGATTCTTGACATTACTTTTGCGGAACTCCCCTGTGTGGTTGATTCCGAAGCGTCAATTGCACCAGGCGCTCCCCTTCTTGTACCCGAGTGGGGCGACAACATCTGCGCTCAAGTTGACGCGGGAGATCCGCGCGATGAGATCGAAGAAGTCATAGCGCGCGCTGCGCACGTGGTGGAGCGCCGCCTACGGATTCAGCGCGTCGCACCAAATCCGATGGAGACTCGAGGACTTATAGCGCGTTGGGATGCGGCTGATGAGTCGTTGACCGTGTGGATGTCTACTCAGACGCCACATCATTGCCGCGATCATCTTGCGACTGCTCTTGCTCTACGGGCTGATCAGGTCAGAGTGATTGTGGGTGAGCTAGGTGGCGGGTTCGGTGCGAAGGAGCATCTGTACCCCGATGAGGTGATGGTCTGCCTCGCTGCGATGCGTTCAGGTCGCCCGGTGAAGTGGGTGGAGGACCGTGTCGAGAGCCTCACGGCCACACTCCATGGTCGTGATGCGATTCACCGCGCCAGGCTTGCCCTTGATGCTGATGGGAAGTTCCTGGCGATTCACTCCGACATCTTGGGCAACCTTGGTGCGCACCCTTCCAATGTTGGACTCGGACCGTTCCGAGTTTCGATGGGCATGTTGCCCGGGCCGTACCACTTCGAGCGGGCGGGTGGTTCTCTTACGGCGGTGCTGAGCAACACAACACCTACTGGGGCGTATCGAGGCTTCGGAATGCAAGAAGCCACCTGGGTCCGTGAGCGTCTAATCGACGAAGCCGCACGCGAGCTAGGTTTGGATGTTGTTGAGCTGCGTTTGCGCAACATGATTCAGCCACATGAATTACCGTTTACTACCCGCACGTTCCAGCCGTATGACTCTGGCGATTATCCCGAGGCGATGCGTCGGACTGTAGTCGCAGCTCGCGCGGAAGCCAATGTCACGAGCGTTGGCCGGATTCGTCGTGGTTTGGGATTTGCCACTCATGTTGAGTTCACCGGTCTTGGTGATTCGCGTAGTCAGCAGATTGTGGGTTTCTCCCTCGGCGGATACGAAACGGCCAAGGTGCGTGTTGATCCCGATGGAAGTGTGTCGGTCACCTCTGGTGTGACGGGCATGGGTCAGGGAATCGAAACAGGCTTCGCACAATTGGCCGCTGATCACCTAGGTATTGGGATCGAGCGCATTAGCGTGAGACTCGGTGACACCGCGAGTGCGCCTTATAGCGCCACTGGCTCGATTGCTAGCCGGTCAATGACTGTCGGTGGTGGTGCTGTGGTCACCGCCGCGGGCAAGGTGCGTGACCGCATGATGGCAATCGCTGCCCACCAGCTTGAGATATCCCCCAATGACCTTGAGTTGGTCCGCGACGCAAGTGGACGAGATGTCTTCCAGCCCAAGGGCTCGCCGGACATCTCATTGACGTGGGAGAAAGTGGCCGAGAGCGCTTGGCTCAACTGGAACGTGCCGGATGAGTTCAACACCATTGGTCTGGAGGAGACATTCGTCTACAACCCTGCGAGTGTCTCCTATGCCTACGCAACTCATGCGGTGTCAGTCGCAGTTGATCTTGATACGGGTCTAGTCAAGCTCGAGGGCTACTGGGTGACCCACGACTCGGGCGTCATGGTCAACCCCATGATCTGCGACGGGCAGGTTCTGGGAGGCATCGCTCAAGGGGTCGGCATCGCTTTGTATGAGGGCATGCGCTGGGGCGAGACTGGCCAGCCCACCACCACGACATACCTCGATTACGTGCTTCCGCTGTCAGTTGACATTCCAAATGTGAAGATCGAGCACATGGTGACACCTAGCCCGTTCATCCCTGGCGGCATGAAGGGGCTAGGCGAAGGCGGCACGATTACCTCTCCCGCGGCCGTGGGCAATGCAATTGCAGCTGCAGTTCCGGAGATCGCTGGCCTCCTGTTGGAGACCCCATTCTCCCCAAGCAAACTCTGGACCATGATCGATGAGGCGGGTCTCCATGTCTGAGACCAGCACGCTTGTCGCCCAGGACATCACGCACCGATTCGGGGGTGCGCTGGCTCTTGACTCAGTCAACTTCGATGTTCGAGGTGGCGAAATTCACGCGCTCCTTGGCGAGAACGGTGCCGGGAAAAGCACATTGGTCAGAATCTTGACCGGGGCTCTGACGCCTGATTCTGGACTCGTAGTCGTCAATGGAGAAGGCTGGCGGCTGCGTAACCCACGTCAGGCCCAAGATCTCGGCATCGGTGTCGTCTACCAAGACTTCCATCTCTTCAATCATCTGTCCGTGGCAGAAAACATCTTCTCCTCGTCGCCGCATCCGCCCAGTCGGTTCGGTGTGTCTGCGCGTCGAGACATGTACGCCCAGAGCCATGAGCTCTTGGCTTCTTTTGGTATCGAAGTCGATCCGCGCGCTCAGGTGAGTTCGTTGGACGCTGCCGAAAAGAAACTCATCGAGATCTGTCGCGCTTTGCTGCGCAGCCCCCACTATCTGATTCTTGATGAGCCAACTGCAGCGCTCGAGCCACGGGAGACGAGCAAGTTGCTTGGGGTTATCGATCAGCTGCGTGCGCGGGGCACCGGGGTCATTCTGGTAACGCATCGCCTTGGCGAGGTGGCTGAGATTGCTGACCGAGCGACTGCCCTCCGTAACGGGGTGAATGCCGGATCCTTAACGGCATCAGAATTCAGTCTGGAAAGTCTGGCACACCTGATCGTTGGTCAGGAAGTTCTCGTAGAGACCGGACCACAGCACGTTCCTGGACCGACCAAATTGAAGGTGAGCGATCTTCAGATCCGAAAGGACTCGCGACCGGTCGAAGTCGAAGTGGGAGCTCGCGAATTGGTCGCGGTTATTGGGCTTATTGGTTCAGGTGTGTCCACCGTCATGGACACTGCGGCAGGTGCGATTGTCTCTCGTGGTGCACGCATCGAAGTTGACGGAATCTCTCACCAGTTCCGCAGCCGGGGGCAGGCGCAGTCGCTCGGTATTGGCGCAGTTCCTATTGATCGCAAAGTCTCAGGGCTCATACTTAACGCCTCAGTTGCCAAGAACACTGGGCTTGCAAATCTTGAGTCGTATTCGCGAGCTGGCTTCACCTCGCGAAAGAAACTCAGGAATGCAGCCGAGAAGTCAAAGGAACTCTTCGACATACGATTGCAATCGGTGGACCAGCCAGTGCGCTCCTTGTCGGGCGGCAACCAACAAAAGGTCATGTTTGGTCGCTGGCACCAGAACGGCTCCAACATTCTGGTGATTCAGGAGCCAAGCCAAGGTGTGGACATCGGTGCTCGGCAAGAGATTCATCGCTATCTGATCAGTTTCGCTGAGCAAGGTGGCACCGTACTCTTCAGTAGTTCGGATCTCGAAGAGGTGCGAGTGCTGGCCCACCGCATCTATGTGATGCACGCAGGAGAAGTGGTGAAGATCTTGGACAACACAGGAGAAGACCGACCGAGTCGACAGGCTCTCACCCAGGCAATGGCTGACACGAACCTCGTCGGAGTCGACCGGGAGGTGTCCCTGTGAACGTTCAGAATGCCACTGTTGCCAAACCGCTAGGAAGGCGTCAATCGAGGTTTACCGCCGAGTCGCTGTTCGTGCCCGGCCTACTTGTTGTGTTGCTTGTCGCTTTGTCTCTCGCATCCCCAGTCTTCTTCTCAGGCCGCAACTTTGGTCAGATCCTTGTGCAGGCAGGAACCTTGGGAATCGTCGCGGTCGGCGCGACATACGTAATCATCGCTGGCGACCTTGACTTGTCATTGGGAGCTAACGTCGCGCTCTCGGGCGTTATGACGGCGATCGCAATCGCGAGGTGGGAACTGCCTTGGCCGGTTGGTGCTCTGGTGGGCTTGGCAGTGGGTTTGCTCATTGGGTTGATCAACGGATTACTGTCTTCCTATCTCAAGGTCGCTGCATTTATTGCCACTCTCGGCACAGGCGTATTGGCATCTGGCATTGCTATTCATCTAACAAATGGATTGACGATTGCAGGCCTGCCTGACGATTTTGCCGCCCTCGCGACAGGTCGTTTCCTTGGTCTCCAAGGTATGGTCTGGTTCATGCTCGCCACTTTTGTAGTGGGCGGTGTGGTCCTGCATTTCACCAATTTCGGGATTCGAATATTTTCCGTAGGTGGCAACCGTGATGCGGCGTACTTGGCCGGCATACGAGTGTCATTTATTCGGCTGATGACCTTCGTTGTTGCGGGATTATGTGGTGGTCTTGCTGGTGTCTTGCTCACGGCACGAGTACAGGCGGGCCAGCCCGGCATCAGCACCACCCTGACGCTGTACGCAACTGCGGCCGTAATTCTCGGTGGAACTTCGATCCTGGGCGGTCAGGGCTCGTTGTTGCGCACCTTCTTCGGCGTGCTCCTTATTGCTGTCGTCCAGAATGGCTTGGACATTCTTGGCGTCGCTTATTCACTGCAACAGGTCGCCGTGGGCGCTGTGTTCATCTTGGCGGCATGTTCAGAGGCCATCAGGCGTCGAAGATAAATCTTCCCTCCGCAAGCCGGAGGGTTGGTAAGACAACCATTCAAGTAACTCGAAGGAGACGCAGTGCTACGAATCGGATTTAAAGCCTCGATGGTGGCTGCAGTGGCCGCTGCGGGCGTGCTGGCGGCTTGTTCGTCGGGCGGTGGCTCAACATCGTCGTCGGCAGTGCCTGCACCAACAACATCGAGCGCTCCAACAACTTCGGCAGCGCCGAAGGACATCACCATCGGTGTTAGCTTCTACACGGAGCGAATCCCGATCTACGCGACCATGCATGAGGGCGTACAGGCGAAGGCTGACGAACTTGGCGTCACTGTTGTGTTCGCAGACGCCGATGGCCAAGCAGCGATCCAGAGCGATCAGCTTGCCAACTTCGTGACCAAGGGTGTCGCCGCGATCATCTGCTCCCCAGCTGACGCGACCGCGCTCGTTCCCGCGTACAAGGCAGCCCGTGATGCTGGCGTGTTCATGATCTCTGCGGGCAACAAGGTCGCTGATGATCAAGAGGACGCATTCGTAGGCCCAGACCTCGTGGACTACGCAAAGCAGACCATGGACAAGTTGATCGCGGCCATGGGCGGCAAGGGTGACCTCATGATCGTTTCTGGTCCTCCGCAGATCGCCTTCGTCCAGCTGCAGCAGAAGGGCTGGGATGCCTCGTTGGCTGCCCATCCTGACGTGAAGGTTGTCGCTACAGGTGTTGTTGATGATCTTTCGCCAGCCAAGGCGCTTGACGTTGCTACTTCACTCCTGAGTGCAAACCCGGGCGTGAAGGGCATCATGTCCAGCACGGATAACATCTCTGTGGGCGTCATCCAGGCGATGGAAGGCCTCGGCATTGATCCAGCCAGCATCGCGACTGCGGGCTGGGATGCCCAAGAAGATGCAGTCAAGCTGGTTACTGAGGGTAAGTACACCCTGACGCTCTCCTACCTCGCGTACACGTGGGGTGAGGTTGCGTTGCAGACCGCCGTGGACATGGTCAACGGCAAGATGCCAGAAGGCCACTATGTATCGACACCTGGCTTGTTCATCGACAAGGCGAATGCCTCGACGTTGACGCCAGATCAGATCAGCGGCAAGACAGCTCTCTAAGTAGAACAGCGGCCGGGACACAACAGCAGTTGTGTCCCGGCCGTTCCACATACACGTCGCACACGTCAGGAGCACGCCATGGCCAACTTCGACTTCGACAGCATTCCCGGCTACCGCAAGGGATCGCCGCCTCAGTACCTCTCCTATCACGACGATGTTGACTTCCTAGATGAGATTGAGGCGGTCTGGGGACAGAAGTGGGGAGCCCAAGGCATTGGTCGTCTGCGTCAAGTAGCGATGAGTCCACCTACAGGTGTCGAAGTTCTGCCTGAGTACGACCAGGATCGTGCGTTCTTTCTCTATGGTGGCGACCTTCCCAATCTAGAGATCATGCGTGAGCAACACCACGGTTTGATGGAGACCTATCGTGGGCTCGGCATCGATGTGCGTATTTTTGAATATCCCGAAACTCCTCGTTCTGCATACGGCCCCCTCAAGCGGGCTGTCTCCGCTGCTGCCGGATTCGTCATCAATGGTGGCGCGATCATTGCGCGTGAAGGAGCTCCTTACTGGCGTGGACGTTCGAGGTATATCTCGCAATACCTGCAGACGATTGGCTGCCCAATTCTTTACACCGTGCATGGGAAGGGCGTGTGTGAAGGTGGTGCGTTCACGCGAATGTCCGATGACTTCATCATCGCCATGCTCAGTCAAGACTGCAACAACGAAGGCCTAGAGCAGATTCTTCCCGTCCTTGAGCGCGCCGGCTACAGAGTCTGGACCGCTCGGACGCCCGGGCCACTTCACCACTATCACCCGGAGATCTTCGGCTGGATGCATGCCGACATGTGGGTGGCACCTCTCCGCGAGAAGGTCGCCCTTGTGTATCCGGCATGGTGTGACTTTGAGACCCTGCGTCATCTGCACTCGATTGGCTACACATTGATCGAGGCAGATCGTTCGGAGCAGGAACTCCTAGCGCCTGTCAACATGATCACGATTGAGCCAGGACTAGTTGTCATGCCTGCCGGTGCACCCAAGACCAAGCGTGTCGTGCAGGATGCCGGCGTCGAGGTCATCGAGGTTCCCTACGATGAGGTCATTAAGTACGGCGGTGGCATTCGGTGCACAACGATGCAACTAGTCCGTGATGCTGGACCGCGCACATTCGAGTAGGTGGCAGACATGTCTAAGACACAGGGTCGTTCCGTAGTTGTGACTGGTGGCGCCTCCGGAATCGGTCTCGCGATCGCTGCGGCCTTTCGCGCTATCGGTGATCATGTCGTGAGCCTCGACATCGAGCAGTCAACAGCGGCAAACCTTAGCGTCTGTGGCGACGTACGCGAACCTTCTTCGAGCGTTGCTGCGGTGGCCGCCGCCGTGGACGCATGTGGCCAGTTGGACGTACTCGTGGTCAATGCCGGCATTCACGATGGTGGCGCTGGATTCGGGCTACCCGCCGACGACCTCGCCGCTGTGACACGCAGGGTTATGGATATCGATGTTCTCGGGTACATCCTGAGCGTCCAAGCGGCGGCACCGGCCCTGACAGCTAGTCGAGGATCGGTGATATTCACGCTGTCAGACTCCACTTTCCTTGCTGGTCAGACCGGTGCGGGAGTTGCCTACACGGCAGCAAAGTACGCGGCGCACGGAGTTATGAAGTGGTGTGCATACAATCTCGCGCCTGATGTACGTGTTAACGCAGTTGCGCCAGGCGGTGTCGTGACACATATACAAGCGGTGTCAGCGGATGGATCAGGTAGAAGCTTGTTTGTAGATGCAGATGCTAAACGCGAAGTGATCCGATCCCGCAACCCTCTCGGAACAGTGTTAGAGCCCAGTGAAGTTGCTCAACTGTACGTATTTCTTGCGTCAGAGGCTGCACGCGGAATGACCGGAGAGGTATTACGTCCCGATGGCGGGTTGAGTGTTCGATGACTCCGCGTGCGCTCGTCACGGGTGCGTCGTCCGGCATTGGGCGGGCTCTCGCAGTTGAATTAGCCAAGCGCGGCTGGAAACTTGTTTTAGTTGCTCGTGATGAACACAAACTTGCTGCTCTTGCGGAGGAACTTCCGAATGGACCACATGACGTCCTCTCCGAAGATCTGAGTACCGATAGTGGCATGCAGGCTATTTGTGCGCGCATCGATGCGGATGTCGAGCCGGTTACTCTGCTAGTTACAGCAGCAGGCACAGGCACATCAGGAGCCTTTCCGTGGTCGCCCATGGCAGAAGAAGAAATGATGTTACGCATCAACGTCTTGGCGACTCTGCGCCTCACCCATGGTGCAGCCCACGCGATGAAGAGACGAGGCATCGGCGGGATCATGACAGTGGCATCCACGGCCGCATACTGGTCCGCAGGAACCTATGCCGCATCCAAGTCTTGGGTTCTTCTCACTACCTTGGGCCTTCGCGCACAATTGGAAAACTCTGGTGTGCGCGTAATGGCACTATCACCAGGATTCACCAAGACGGAGTTTCACGCTCGGAGTCAGACAGATCCGAGCGGTGTGAAGGCATGGATGTGGCTTGACGCCGAAGATGTGGCGCGTCAGGCGCTGGATGATTTTGATGCGGGAAAGGCAGTGTGCGTACCGGGTCGTCGTTATCGTGCACTTGTAGAAACAGTTCGACATTTGCCTCCGGGAGGGCGGTCAGCTGTACTCCGTCGAATCGCACCCTTGCGTTCACAGCCAAAGACGACACCGATGTCACCAGACTCTTCGCAGGATTAACCGTTGAGGTTCGTGAAGCACACAGACAGAACAGAGGTGTGAAATGACCAGCATTCGAGTGGCAGCTGTACAAGCGGCACCAGTTTTTTTGGATTTGTCTGCATCGGTAGACAAAGCCATCGCCCTCATTACCGAGGCGGCTTCATCTGGCGCGGCCCTGATCGGATTCCCCGAGGGCTATCTGCCAGGTCATCCGGGCTGGGTTGAGTTCCTTCCCTTTGAGGAGCAGTCCTTGCTCCTCGGGAAGCGACTTTTTCAGGAATCACTCGAGATCCCTAGCAGCAATATTGATCGGCTCGCCGAGGCTGCGCGGGCAAACTCCATCTCGATAGTTATGGGTTGCTGCGAACGCATCGCAGGAAGCACGGGATCGTTGTACAACACTCAGTTCTTCATAAGCGCTGATGGGGAGTACCGCGGCAAACATCAAAAGATTGTTCCGACTGTCGGCGAACGGCTCTTCCATGCTCCGGGTAATACCGGAAGTTCATGCGCCTTCCCCACTCCGTTCGGCCAGGTGTCAGCCCTCATTTGTGGAGAGAACTCAAATCCGTTGTCGCAGTACGCGGCAATCCGGGAATATCCGGTGGTCCACGTTGCTGCTTGGCCGCAGCACTTCAGTGCGGCTGTTCCTATGCAACCGGTAATTAGACTGGTATCAGCAGCTCTCGCGTATTCGATGAAGAGCTTTGTCATAAATGCCGTCTCGACGGTAAGCGCTGAAATGGTCAGCGCCTATGGATCACTCCCAGGAGGCGAGTTCCTTAACTCCCCCCTCGCAAGGGGCCGGGCGAGTGTTATCAGCCCTACCGGTCAGGTGTTGGCTGAGGCGCCAGATGATTCAGAGCAATTGGTGTATGCGGATATCGACACAGATACCGTGATAATCCCCAAGATTGTTCATGACTATGCGGGGCACTACAACCGCCCGGAGCTATTCACCCATCTTTTCTAGTGGATTGGACGTGAGGGTCGGAGCTCGTATGACTCTTGCCCGACTTTACGGCCGTCGGGACTGTTGCTTATTTGTATTTCAAATGGCAAACTTTCTCCGTGCTCGTTGATCATTGTGCTCTAAATCAGGAGCTCCCGCCCGGTCCGATCTGTGGCCTTTCTGCGCGTGATTTGGGCGCCGCTTTGGCGCGAGGTGAATTAGCTCCCCAAGACGTGCTGGACTCATTTCTCAGCCGAGCATCTGCGGTTCAAGAGCGAATCAATCCGTTCACCTTCATCCTCGCTGACTATGCACGTGAGCGCACTGAAGAGTCTTCTCGCCGCATTCGATCAGGCGAGGCACGTCCGCTTGAGGGGATTCCGTTTGCGGTGAAAGAGTTGACCGCGCACGAAGGGCAACCGCACACTCTGGGGTCCGTGTTCCTCCGAGACAACATCGCAACAAGTAGTGATCCGACTGTCACAGCACTTCTGGAGGCCGGGGCGATTCCATTCGCCAGAACTAATACTCCCGAATTCGGATGCGCCACTGTCACGGACAACCTCCTCTTCGGTGAAACACTCAATCCTTGGCATCGATCCTTCAGTACCGCTGGGTCCAGTGGTGGTGCGGCTGCTGCCCTCGCAACCTTTTCCACGCCGCTCGCGCAAGGAACTGATTCGGCAGGCTCGTTACGGATGCCCTCTGCGGCATGCGGAATCGTGGGTATGAAACCTTCACACGGCGTTGTCCCGGTGGCTGCACCTGACTATCTAGAAACAGTCGGACATAACGGACCGATGGCTAGGGATGTTCACGACCTCGAACTCATGTTTCGAGTCATTGCGCGGACAGATCCCACTCAACTTGCTGGTCGAGCCCCGCTCGACCCTGATCCAGATCGGCAGTTATCGGGCCTCAAAGTGGCTTTGATTTGTTCGATACCCGGCTTGCAAACGGATCATGATGTTGAAAGCAATCTGCGCCGCTCAGCGAAATTGGTCTCCGATGCTGGTGCGCAAGTCGTGGAGATGGAGTTCCCATGGACCTGGGAGCAAATCTTTGCGGCCGTTAAATTGAACTTTGGCGCGGTCTATATGCCGCTGGCCCGTAGATTGCGGGATGTGGGAGCGGAACTGTCTGACCTCACCCATGGGTTCATCGCTGATGTCGAACCAGTAACGCGAGATTACGGGTTCACCGTCGATGCACGACGTCAGTCTGCCGATCTCCATCGAGTCCTGGGTTCAATCTTCAGTGAATTCGATCTAATCCTCATGCCGACGCTACAGATGGCTGCTCCCGTAGCTGGTGACCACTTCATCGACCATGGACCGCTCGTCAATGGTGTCGAATCGGCGGACAGGTGGATTGTCGCCTTCACAGTCCCGTTCAATCTCACTAGCTCCTGCCCCGCGATTACGCTGCCAAATGGACTCTCGCGCGATGGACTGCCTACGGCGGCACAACTCATAGCGCGTCCCTACCGGGATTGGGATCTCATTCGCTGGGCGGCAGCGGTCGAAACCATGCACAATTCAATCGGTCAATCTGTTCTACACATTTGATGGGAGGGGTCGCGTGAGAGTCAATGATCGAGAGCCCATAGACGAAAGTCTATTGCCAGCGGATCTGCGTTTGCTCGACTACTTGCGTGATCAGTGTGGCCTCGTTGGAACAAAAGAATCATGCGGTCGTGGAGAGTGTGGTGCCTGCACCGTCTTGGTCGATGGCAAAGCGATCTTGTCCTGCATTACTCTCGCTAGTCGCGTGCAGGGGCATGTTGAAACGATTGAGGGTGTTGCGGAAGAATCCGCAGAGCTTCGAGAGTCATTTGCTCGCCACGGGGCTTTCCAGTGCGGTTTCTGCACCCCTGGCCAAATTGTTCGCGCGACAGCGATCCTTCGTGGTGGATGTCCAGACACAGATGTTGAATTGCGAAAAGCAATGAATGGCAATGTATGCCGCTGTACGGGGTACAACGGAATCATCGCGGCTATTCGTGAGGTCGCCGAATGACCGCTACCCAAGAGAATCGAACTGCTAGTTCCATCGGTCAGCGTGTACTCAATGTCGATTGGCAAGCCAAGACTTCTGGCGCGGCGCTTTACACCGGCGATATTGATTTGCCTGGAATGCTGCATGCGCGGATCCTCCGAAGCCCCCATCCACACGCAACAATTCGCTCAATAAACGTGAATGCAGCAATGGCAGTTCCCGGCGTGGTTGCCATTGTTACCGGAAGTGAACTCCCAGATCGGACGTATATCCACCATGGTGGGCCGATGTCTGATCGGCGGGTGCTTGCTCAAGGCACGGTGCGATTTGTGGGTGAGGAGATCGCGGGAATAGCAGCCGAAACAGCTGCTGCTGCTGCACTTGCTCTTCGACGTATAGACGTGAAATATAAATCTCTGCGTGCAGCGACGACATTACAAGAAGCCCTAGAGCCCAATGCCCCGCAGATTCACGCAAAGGGCAATGTATCTGCTCATCGAGTTTTTCATTGGGGTGCGGCCGACCCCCTGCGCCCACGTGAAGTCTCTGTTAAAGGCCAGTATCGCTTTGGTCGACAAACACATGCCACGATGGAAACCAGCAGCATTGTTGCTAGGTGGATGCCGGAAGCTCAAATTCTTGAGATCTGGACGAATACTCAGGCACCGTTCATTGTGCGTAAAGAGATTGCGCACGTATTGGACCTCGATTTGGAAAGCATCGTCATTCACGAAATCGCTGTGGGTGGCGGCTTCGGTGCAAAGTCTAAGATTTGCGAGTACGAAGCGATAGCTGCGGCATTGTCGATTAAGTCTGGGCGGCCGGTGAAGCTCGTGCTTACTCGGGAGGAAGAGTTCACCTGCACCAAGAGTCGCCATAGCTTTACGATTGATCTGGAGACTTTTGCAACTCGTGATGGTTTGTTGTCTGCACGATCTGCTCAACTACTTGTGGACAATGGTGCATATAACCACTCAGGCCCGTCAGTCATGGCGAATGGAATGCAGGTCATTGCCTCGCTGCTCAGAGTCCCCGACGTAGAGCTAGACGCGCGGCTCGTCTACACAAATAAGCAGCCAGGTGGACAGTTCCGCGGATACGGCGGTCCACAAGTTGCGTTTGCGGTCGAATCCCAAACCGACGAAATTGCTGCGGCACTCGGTATGGATCCCGTCGACTTCCGGATCCTCAACGCTAACCGAGCGGGTGATGTGACGCCGGTGGGATGGCAGATCCACTCCGCGCGACTCGTTGAGTGTCTCGAGCGGGCAAGAGATGAAATTGGTTGGGCCGAAAAGAAGAAGTGGGCTGGTTCGGGGCGAGGCGTCGGTTTTGCAGCGGCAATCCACGTATCTGGGGCAAACATCTACGAGGGCGCAAACAAGAGCGGCGCGGCAATTGACATCACTGGCGATGGCGTTATCCGGATCCGCTTCGGCGGCGCGGATGCGGGCACGTGGCAAAAGACCCTCCTGACACAGTTTGCAGCAGAGGAACTAGCCGTCGACTCGACTCGTATCACTGTCCTGACTATGGAGTCGCATCAGACGCCGCACGAACTCGGCGCTTGGTCGAGCCGAGGCACGTACATGAGTGGCCACGCCGTGGGGACGGTTGCACGCAAAGCCGCACAGAAACTTCGCGAACTTGGTGCCGTGACTCTTGGCGTAGATGTCAACGACACGGTCCTCCGCGATGGCTATGTGGCATCGGGTGGGCAGGAAGTGTCATTCGCTCGTATCGTCGAGTTGCACTGCTCTGGCTTATTGACCCTTGAGGAACAGATCGAGCTACCTATCGAAGCCGTCAATCGCGAAACCGGTGTAGCAAACATCTCCGGTGCGTATGCGTTTGCTGTTCAGGCCGTAGAAGTTGAAGTGGATCGAGAGACCGGCAAGGTAAAGGTCATTGATGCCGTGTCTGTACATGACTCTGGTATCGCCATAAACCCCATCGGCATGGAGAGTCAGATTGTCGGTGGAATGGCCATGGGCATTGGGCTGGCGCTCGGAGAGGAATTGCTCTTCGAAGGTGGGCAGTCGATGACGCGTTCCTATATCTCTTATCCCCTCCCTAGAGCGGATGACCTTCCCCCCATTCGGTCGATTCTCATTGAGGAGGTCGATCCCAACGGACCTTATGGGGCCAAGGGAGTCGGCGAGATTGTGCTTGTCCCAACTGGAGCGGCGGTCGCCAACGCGATCGCACATGCAACGGGCGTGCGACTGTACGAACTTCCTGCCACGCCTGACCGTGTCCTCGCTGCGCTTCATGGTGGAACAGTCAAGCGTGGGGTTTCCCTTTGGCGTAGACCGAGTCGGTGGTGGATTGAGGGAATGCGTCGTGCCTATCCCCTTGGGGCGCATTGGCTGCTGCACCGAATAGGTCGGCGATTTGCTCGACCGGTAGTTCCACTTGCACTCACTGCCATTGAGCGGCCCACTTCCGTTGAAGAGACAGCCGCGGCACTCACTAGATCGGGATCTCGTGCCATCGGAGGTGGCACAGACTTCATGCCGGCTCGCCGTCAAGGAGTCGCGACAGCTAGCACGCTTGTCGACCTAACCGTGGTGCCTGGCCTCTCCACTATCGCCACCGATGGTTCAGGACTGCTCCTTGGGGCGGCTGCGAGACTCGATGACGTGTCTACGTATGTCGCTGGGACACCATTTGAGGTCATTCAAGACGCAATTGATCAGATTGCAAATCCACAAATCCGTTCCATGGCCACGGTGGGTGGGAATTTATGTCAATTGAATCGCTGCTGGTTCCTACGCAATGACTTCATGTGTTACAAGCGTGGTGGCGCATCGTGTCCCTGTTATGCAGTGACGGGTGATCATCGCTTTTACCATGCTGTCGTCGACGGCCATCGTTGTCAGTCTGTAACTCCCTCTGATCTTTCGACGATTCTGACCGCGATGAACGCCGAAGTAAATGTCATGAGTGTTAATGGTGCGCACACAATCCCAATGACTGGTCTATACAAGGGACCGGGCGAGACCGTGCTGGCATCTGGGGAGTTCATACAGTCGATTTTGATTCCACATGCAACGGCGGGTTCAGGAATCGCGTATGCGAAATTGAATCGATCAAGTGGTGATTTCGCGATGGTGTCCGCAGCAGCAAGTCTGACGTATGGCGTTGATGGAGTCATTTCTCGAGCACGAGTGGTCCTAGGCGCTGTTGCTCCTACTCCATGGGTAGTTGCTGATGCGGAAGAAATACTCGTTGGCAGCAGATCAGAAGACTCAATCGCACAAGCTGCGCGGAGTTGGGTGCATCACGCCCATCCACTGGCAGGAAATGAGTGGAAGGTTGATGCCGCGACGAGCCTCCTCGAACGTGTGCTTCGGACAGCGGCAGAGCGAGCAAAGGAGTCTGGCGCGTGACAACCGTCGATGTGCATGTT
>CAINMH010000098.1 GCA_903850745.1 uncultured bacterium | reverse complement strand
TCGTCCTGAGTGAGCGCATCACCGATAGCCACCATATTGACCGAGCGTGTGCCTGCCGGAACCCATGAACCGCGAGTGAAGTTCGAGTCAAGAACCCAATTGCCCGATGTGGACAGGCATGCGCCTCCGCCAATGTCACGCCAAGAGCCGGTGACGGCAGGGAGCAACGAAATAGCTCGAACGGCCGACCCACCGCCATAGTGGCGCTGCAGGCCGAAGTTGAGTCGAATGAATGCCGGCTGCGTTGTCGCGTAGTCAAGGGCAAGACGTTCAATAGTCTCTGCCGGGATAGCAGTAACTTCTGCCGCACGCTCAAGGTCCCATTCCGCAGCCTTTGCGCGTAGACCTTCATGCCCCAGTGTGCGATCGGCGAGGAATGACACGTCTTCCAACCCGCGCTCGAATATGACGTTCATCATCGCTAGAGCTAAGGCCGCGTCGGTGCCCGGTCGAATGGCGATGTGCTCATCAGCGGCTCGTGCCGTACGGGTGAGAATCGGATCGATGCACACGACGCGCGCGCCTCTTTCGCGTGCCTGCATGATGAACGGCCACAGATGTGAATTTGAGGTAAGCGTGTTCGTGCCCCACAGCAAGATAAGCCGTGAGTGCGCTATGTCCTGTATCGGCGGTGCGATCCGCGCACCATACGTATGCGCCCACGCCGTAGATCCAGCCGCGGCGCAGATCGTACGTTCCAGGAGTGAAGCACCCAAACGGTGAAAGAACCGATCCGCGGTGCCACCACCTTGCACTTGTCCAAGTGTGCCGCTGTAGGAGTACGGGACAACCGACTCCGGACCATGCACTGCCACCACATCAAGCAGTCGCGCAGAGATGTCGGCGATCGCTTCATCCCACGTAGCCGGTACGAAGCGGCCTTCGCCCTTAGCGCCAACCCGACGCATCGGGGTGAGCAGTCGTTCCGGATGGTACGTGCGCTCAAGGTAGCGATTGACCTTCGCACAAAGGAATCCCTGCGTGACTGGATGGTCATGTGAACCACGCAATTCAACAGCGACGCCATCGACCACCTGCGTCTCGAATGAGCAGGTGTCAGGACAGTCGTGAGGGCAGACACCCTTGACGATCAGCGGGAGGTTAACCATTGCGCCGATTCCTTGCCGCTTGAAGTCGAACATCAAGGTCAGATTGCAGGCGCCGACTCACCGTGTCCGGGATCTCGCCGTCCTCGCGCATTCGCACAATCTCCTCCTGCTCCGCATGAAGCATCTCTCGTTGCAGGGCGCGAAGTCGCAATTCGTCGGTCGTGTCGTCCGCAGAATCGACCGCAACCACTCTGGCGATGTCCTCCTGGACGGGCACCCGAAGGGCGGAAACGACTGACTGGGGCAGCGGATCACCTGCCCTTTCGGAGTCCTCCACGAGAGCATCGAGACGCTCCAACGCGGCCCGCATAGCTGCCACCCGAGCTATGCGCTCCATCTCCTTTTCGTCATCGTCGGGAATATTCAACTTTCGTGCGAGCGGCGCGAGCGTGGGTGCCAAGATCAAGGTCACCAAGATCACCAAGAAGGTCACTGCGACGAGAAGATTGCGATCGGGGAACTGATCGCCGGAATCCAGCACCAGTGGCACGGTGAATACGGCCAGGCCAGAAATCGGTCCTCGAGCCCCCGCCCATGACAAAATTGTGGCGCTCTTCCACGCCATGGACCCGCCACCCCATGCGTGCGGGCGTGCTGCCACCATGGCGCCGATGAACACGAATCGCGCTCCGATCAGCACCACCACAATAATTGCGGTGATGACGAGAAGCGGCTGAATCTGATCAGGCTCCAACAGGCGGATGACTCGCGGAATCTCCATGCCGACAATGAAGAACGCGAACGTCTGCAAAATGTACGTGATGTGCTTCCACACAGTCAGCGACTGCATCCGGCCTCGGAAACCCACTGTGCGATGCATACCGCTTGCCACAATCAAGGCGGTGACGACGACGGCAAGGATTCCGGATCCGCGAAGTTCCTCAGCGAGGAAGTAGACCGGGATTGGCGCGACAATCACGAGGCTATTCACGGCGACGGTGTCTGGGAACCTGCGCACTGCGAAGACCAAGACTATTCCGAATGCGATACCAACGGCGAGCCCAGAGATAACGGATAGCGCGAGAATCCCTGCCACTTGACCGAAGGTGACTGTGCCGGCCGCCGTGGCAAGAAGGGCGACTCGCAAGAGCGTTAACCCTGAGGCATCGTTAACGAGACTCTCGCCTTCAAGCACCGAGACGATTCGTCGCGGGAGCCCAGCACGCTTGGCGCTTGCCGCAACAGCCACTGCATCAGTGGGCGCCAACACGGCACCCAACGCGCACGCCGCAGCGAATGGCAGCCCAGGCAGAATCAACGACGCCGCCCAGCCGATGGCGAGAGAAGTCACGATGACGAGACCGATGGCGAGGGCAAAAATAGGACGACGTACAGAGCTCAGTTCTCGAATAGAAGCACCCAATGCCTCCCCAAACACCAGCGGCGCAAGGATGGCAATGAGGATGAGTTTGGGGTCCAGCGGCGCATCAGGCCCAATGGGAGCCAAGTCGACCACAGCACCCAAGGCGATCAGCGGCAGTGCGGTGGACCAACCACGGGATCGAATCACCAAGGACAGGATCAGGGCCAAGCCGGCGGCACCCACAATGCCGAGGAAGTCCTGATTCACGAACGTGACGCTACACGCAATCAGCTGATGGCGAGAGCCTCGGGCGAAGGACAGGAGCAGACGAGATTGCGGTCCCCAAAGGCACCATCGATTCGTCGTACCGGCGGCCAGTATTTGCTCTGGCGCACTCCCGGCAGCGGATAGGCAGCAATTTCGCGCGAGTACGGATGCAACCACTCTCCCAGGCAATGCTCGGCGGTGTGCGGAGCATTGGAGAGCGGATTGTCATCAACCGGCCACTCGCCTGCTTCGACCCGATCGATCTCGGCCCGAATGGCGATCATGGCTTCACAGAAGCGATCGATCTCCTGCAGATCCTCGCTCTCGGTTGGCTCGACCATGAGCGTGCCGGCGACCGGAAACGACATCGTGGGTGCATGGAAGCCATAGTCGACGAGACGCTTGGCGACATCATCAACGGAGACTCCGCTGCGCTTGGTGATACCGCGCAGATCGAGAATGCACTCATGTGCAACTAGACCGTTTTCGCCGGTGTAGAGCACCGGGAAGTAGTCACCCAGTCGACGAGCGATGTAGTTCGCGTTCAAGATAGCAACTTGAGTCGCGCGCTTAAGTCCGTGAGCGCCCATGAGACGCACGTAGGCCCACGGAATCTGCAACACACCCGCACTGCCCCACGGCGCACCAGACACCGGACCAATGCCACCGTCTGGGTAGCCACGACCGACGGGACCGCACTCAGGGTGCACTGGATGCGAAGGTAAGAACGGCGCGAGATGCGCTCGCACACCCACGGGTCCGACGCCGGGTCCTCCACCACCATGGGGGATGCAGAAAGTCTTGTGCAGGTTTAGGTGGGACACATCTGCACCAAATTTGCCAGGTTGAGCAAGCCCGACGAGAGCGTTGAGGTTGGCACCATCAACATAGACCTGACCACCCGCGTCATGAACCATCGCGCAGATGTCCGTGACCGCAGTTTCGAACACACCGTGCGTGGAGGGATAGGTGATCATCAACGCAGCCAAATTGTCTGCATGCTCATGAATCTTGACCTTCAAGTCATCCACATCGACATTGCCCATCGCATCACAGGACACCACGACAACCTGCATGCCGACCATGACTGCGCTTGCCGCGTTTGTGCCATGCGCAGAACTCGGGATCAGACACACGACACGATGCTTATCGCCGCGTGATTGGTGATAGGCCGCTATAGCGAGAAGTCCAGCGAACTCCCCCTGCGAACCAGCATTGGGTTGCACGGACACTGCGTCGTATCCGGTGACCTCCGCCAGCCAACCTTCGAGGTCAGTGATCATCTCCAAATAGCCCTGCGCCTGATCGAGCGGTGCGAACGGATGCATATCGGCAAACTCTGGCCACGTGACCGCTGCCATCTCTGTCGTCGCGTTGAGTTTCATCGTGCATGAACCGAGCGGGATCATCGCACGGTCTAGCGCAATGTCTCGATCCGAGAGCTTGCGGAGGTATCGCAACATGGCAGTCTCGCTCTGGTGCGCAGAGAAGACCGGATGCGTGAGATAAAGCGACGTGCGCGCAAGTTCGGTAGGAATGCTGGACGCAGCAGCGTCTGGAAGGTGCACCGGTGCACCAATCTCGCAGGCAGCCATCGCATCAAGCACGAGTTGCAGATGAGCGTCTTTAGTGACTTCATCGCAGGAGATGCTCACATGATGGGGATCAAGTTTCCGGATATTGACATCCCGCTCATGGGTCGCTCGCATCAGGGCGTCAACCGGCTTAACGCGAATGACAACTGTGTCGAAAAAGTGCGAGTGGACTACTTCGGCACCCATGGCTCGAGCAGCTGCTGCAAACCTCGCTGCTTGGTCATTGACGCGCACCGCAATGTTACGAAGGCCAACGGGGCCGTGATAGACCGCGTAACTCGATGCAACAACAGCGAGAAGCACCTGGGCAGTGCAAATATTGCTGGTCGCCTTTTCACGCCGAATGTGCTGTTCGCGAGTCTGCAGAGCCAGCCGCATCGCCGGCTTGCCATCTGCATCCACGCTTACGCCCACGAGGCGACCGGGCATTGAACGCTCGAGCCCACTGCGAACGCTCATGAAACCTGCGTGCGGACCACCGAAGCCAAATGGCACACCAAACCGCTGGGCGGAGCCGACCACAACGTCCGCACCCCACTCCCCCGGAGGTGTCAGCATCGTCAAGGCCAGTAGGTCAGTCGTGACCGCAACACCGATGCCGCGATCGTGTGCGGTTGCCACGAGACTCGTCAGGTCTCTAATGCAACCGGCAGATCCCGGGTAGGACAGCAAAACACCGAACGCATCCACGTCAGGCAGCGCCGCATCGGCATCGAACTCGATGAGTTGAATGTCGACGGGCAAAGCGCGCGTGCGCAACACAGCGAGTGTTTGCGGGTGCGTATCTGAATCAACGAGGAAGGTCCGCGACTCACCCTTGTGCGTGCGAAGCAGAACAGTCATCGCCTCGGCTGCTGCAGTGGGTTCATCCAGCAATGAACTCCCAGCGATCGGCAGACCCGTGAGGTCTTCGACCAGCGTTTGGAAATTCAAGAGCGCTTCGAGTCGACCTTGCGAAATCTCCGGTTGATACGGCGTGTACGCGGTGTACCAAGCCGGACTCTCCAACACGTTGCGCTGAATGACGGCCGGAATAACACAACCGTAATAACCCTGACCAATCAAACTGTGCAACACCGTGTTGCGTCGTGCCAAGCCACGCAAGGCCGTGAGGACACTTGACTCATCAAGCGCGGGTGGGAGATCAAGATCTTCGAGCATCCGAATCGACGTAGGAACGACCGCCGCAGACAAGTCCTCAAGTGATGTGTATCCGACATAAGACAGCATCGAGTCCACCTGCTCGGCCCGTGGGCCGATGTGGCGATGTGCGAACGGAGGAATGCGACCGGACATTCCATAAACACTACTTCAGGTTAGGCACCTGCGGCCGCGATGCGGCGAGCGCGTCGCTGGGCCAACTCGTCAGATACCGAGTGATCCTCAACACGTTCACTTGGCATGGTCGCGAGGCTGCCTTCTACCTCGCGCCAGACGCTACCGACGGCTATGCCAAAGACACCTTGACCACCACGCACGAGGTCGACCACATCTTCTGCGCTACGGCATTCGTAGATCGAAGCCCCATCGCTCATCAAGGTGATCGACGCAAGATCATCGCTACCGCGGGTGTCAAGATGTGACACAGCGGCACGGATGTTGCTCAAGGACACTCCTGTATCAAGAAGGCGCTTGACGATGCGCAAGATCAGAATGTCGCGAAAGCTATAGAGACGCTGTGAACCTGAGCCGGCAGCCGGTCGCACGCTCGGAACGAGTAGCGCGGTGCGCGCCCAATGGTCCAACTGACGGTAGGTAATGCCCGCGGCTTCACAGGCAACAGTCCAGCGATAGCCCACGTCTTCAGGAAGGGGCGTTGCCTCGAGCTCGGGGAACAGTGAGTCCTGCTTTGCCACCCGCGACTCGATGTTCTCAGCCGATCGTGTTACATCCACCCACGCCTCCAGTTGTTACCCGTCACGTTAGGGAACACCAGCCCCACCCGTCAATCCGACTCGCGGGAAGCCTCCGGACCGAAGTCCTCCGGAGAGATCTGGTCCAGGAACTCCCGGAACCGTTCGACCTCGTCCTGCTCATCCTCTGCAACCTCCACGGCGGCGGTGTCCAAAACCGAATCCGCCACCAGGATTGGAGACCCCGTGCGCAGGGCCAAAGCAATGCCATCCGAGGGCCGTGCGGAGATCCGGGAGCCTCGGTCTAATACGAGGTCCGCGAAAAAGACCCCGTCACGCAACTCGGTGATCTGCACCTCCACCACCATGGCCTCTAGGGCGACGAGCACGTCACGTAGGAGATCGTGGGTCAGTGGGCGCGCAGGGATTACTCCCTCGTAGGCCAAGGCGATGGCGGACGCCTCAGGCTCCCCAATCCAGATGGGCAGGTAGCGCCCGCCCTCCCGCTCCCGGAGGATGACCACCGGTTGGGTCTGCGGTAACTCGAGCCGGACTCCGACTACATCCATCTGCCTCACATGCACACCCTAGTCGCAGTTGGCTCGGATCAGTCTTGGCTTAGGCCCGTCCGGATCAACGCCTCATGCAGCGAGACGACTAAATCGAGGACGGCCGTACGCCCCTCGACCCGACGTTGGCGACCATCGGCTCCTTTGCCGTCGATCCCGGCCAGGGCTTGCCGGACGAGCCCCACTTCTCGATCGGCAGCCACGCGAGCCGATCGCAAGTGCCGCGGCTCAATGCCGTATCCGCCCAGTGCCGCCACGACCTGACATACCTCTGCGGCCGAGTCCTCAAACCGCCCGTCAGGATCTGGGATAACGAGACCGAAGGAAATGAGATCTGCGAGTGCCTTTGCATCTATGCCACTTCGGGACTGCAACGTTGCCGCGCTGATGCGCTGACCTTTGCGAATGGGTCGTTGAGTTCGAGTTGGAGACGCAACGTTCACCGAGGGGGTTGAATTCAGATGCTCACGGATAACGCGAAGCGGCCAAAAGTTGTCTCGCTGAAGTCTCAGAATGGAACGAAGCTTCTCGACATCTTCGGCTGAGTAGGCGCGGTATCCAGAGCGTGTACGTGAGGGAGCGATGAGACCTTCGGTCTCGAGGTATCGAATCTTGGACTCACGCAGATCAGGGAACTCAGCGGAAAGCTCCGCAATCACCTGACCGATTGTGCACTCGGCGGTCACGCGCTTGCCCCGCCACCGTCCCCGATCAGATACACGAAGCGGTATTTGCCAATCTGAACTTCATCGCCATGCACCAGCTGGTGAGATGTGACGCGGTGTCGATTGACGTAAGTGCCATTGAGACTGTCAGAGTCGCGGACTGTCCAGCCGGAACCATCGCGTTCGAATACCGCGTGGCTGCGGCTCACTGTGACATCGTCGAGAAAGAGCTCAGATTCGCGTGATCGCCCAGCAACCGCGCGCTCCCCGGCAAGTGCGAATTGGGACCCCTCGCCGGGCCCACGACGAACGACGAGTACGGCTGCGCCTACTGGGAGGTTCGAACCGGTCGTATAGGCAGGGATGGCGCCAGAGGAATGCATCGTGTCACTGCCGGTGCCGCCTTCGCGACCAAGATCGGATTCAATCAGCGCAGCGCCGCAATGACTGCAGAATAAATCGGCCTCTGCTCCATCATGACCGCAGCGTCCACAGAGCCGGCTCATCACACGCCACCATCAAGGAACTGCGAATATTCGGCGGCGCTCAACAGACCGGACACTCCGTTGGCAACACTGACTTCCACCATCCACCCCGCGTTATATGGATCGGAGTTAACGGTCTCAGGAGCTGAATCAAGATCGGTATTGACGCGGAGCACTACGCCGGAGACGGGCGAGTAAATATCGCTCACGCTCTTCGTGGACTCAACTTCACCGCACACATCTCCCGCACTGAGAGAGGTCCCCACCTTAGGAAGGCTGACGAACACAATGTCGCCGAGAGATTCCTGAGCAAAATGCGTGATGCCGAACGAGGCGATCTCTCCCTCGACACGAACCCATTCGTGTTCGGTTGAGTACTTAAGGTCCTCGGGGACCATGGTGGCACCTCCTGCTCCGAGTACGCCTAAACCTACCCAGCCGAACTGACACTCGGCAATGCGGGCACCTGAACGCGTTCTTCCCGATCAATCGTGATTGATCCCCCACCGGCCCGAATGGTCTCGGCTATACCGCCGGGGATCTGGAGGGCTGTTGCGATGGTCTGCGGCTCCCCCACTGCGTTGACGACAAGTGGCTCAGAAACTCGAGTGCCCGAAATGGAAATCGAGTCCCCGTCGCTGCCCACCCACGATGAGGCGACCATGCGCACTCCGCCCACGGAAATAGCTTCAGCGCCGGCGTCTCGCAGCTCCTGAACCATGTTCAAGACCAGGGCTGCAGGCAGCGCCCGTTGACCGCCGGTGATCGTAAGAGTCACACCCGACCCACTTACCGATGTGACTCCAGACAAAATCTCTAGCCCGCTGACCCGGCGCTGGGCCTCCACGAGTGCCTGCCCTTCCGAGCCAGCGAGAATCCGTTCCTGTGCCACTTCGAGCCGACGAGCCTCGACCTCAAGCCGGTCCCTGCGGCTCGTCAAATCGTCGAGAACCTGTACCAAGTCTTCGTTGCGGGCCCCTTGTAGGGGCGACCCCTGCGCTTGTCCGCGGATAGCCATCACACCGAGAACTCCCCCCGCGACGAAAAGCCACCCACTGAGAGCTTGGGTACGGGTAGGACGCAGCGCAAGACGATGCCAGAGAGATGTGTTCATGCCTTGAAAAACTTTCGTCGGATCGCAGCAGCATTGGCAAAGATGCGCATCGCAAGCACGATGATCACACCTGTCGAAATCTGAGCGCCCACACCCAGTTGATCTCCGAGAAATACCAGCAACCCTGCGATCACAATGTTGGAAAGAAATGACACGATGAAGACGCGGTCCACAAAAGTACCTTCGGCAAGGGCGCGGAACGCACCCACGACCGCATCAAGGGCGGCGACGACCGCAATGGGCAGGTAGGGCTGCAGCCAAATCGGTACATCCGGATGCAGGAAGATGCCCAGTGCAACGCCGATCGCGAGCCCGATCACGGCAATCATGAAATCTCCTGTCCAGAAAGTGCGAGATAGGGCAATTCAGCGGCGGAAGCGGGTAGTTCGACTTGCGCACTGTCTAGCGACCACTCGATGCCGTACTGCCGTCGCAAGGAACGCAGGGCGGCACCGTCGGGGCTCTCCGCAAAACGAGTGGCCAAATCAACGGGACCTGCGGCGGTGATCACGTAGGGGATGGCCAACGGCCGATAGTCCACGAGGATCGCCTCACCTGCTGAGCGGATAGCTGTTGTGCTCGTCATCCGGATTCCATTGATGGCGATCGCCGTTGCTCCTAGAGACCACAGTGCATTCGTCGCAGCTTGCAGATCAGTGTCCATGACTCGACCGAGGCCAGCGCCGCCAGGCTGATCCGACATGGACAACACCACTCCCGGACCGGTGATGGACGTGTAGCCAGCAGCAGCCTGTGCGGTCGCCAAGCGATCTGCCAATAAGCGACCCTCTGGAGAATTGGGCAAAACAGCCGCAGAGAGATCAGAGACTTCAGCTTCACGGACCGCAATTTCGGCATCGATCCGCAGGTTTTCAAATTCGGCCACGGCGATCCGTTCAAGGAGTTCTTGTCTTTGTGCGGCAGTTGTAGATTGCTGAGCGCGAACGGTCGCCACCGCTGTGGCGAGTATGAATCCGACTAAAGCGACAACAATCACGAGTCCGACGGCATTTCGAGGAATCCGCATCGGACGCGCCTGCGGCTTCTCCGGAGTATGTGTCCCATAATCCGAGCGCACCGCATCGTCAAAGAGACTGGTCAGCAGAGACATGGTGCGCTGCTGATTCGGGCTGACGGTCACAGCACCATGACATCACGACTAGACGGGTCGGTGCTCAACGAGTCGCCCGCAGCTTGGAGCGAATGGAGCCGATGTACTCCAGCCCGACCCACCAATAGAGAAAAGCGCCCCACAGGATGAATCCCCAACCGAGGATCCTTGAGACGTCGGCACTCGCCCAATCGGTCGCACCAGCGAGCAAAAATGGGAAACCCCAAAAAAGCAGGAAGGTGGCGGTCTTGCCTAGGAACGTCACGGGAATCCCGGTGACGCCATGGCGTTTAAGAACAATGAGGAAAATCCCGACAAAGAGGTCGCGCGCGAGAAGGAGCACCAATAGCCACCACGGGATAATCGATTGCACTGCCATCGCGATGAGCGTGGCGGCGATGTATAGGCGATCGGCGATCGGGTCGAGTACCTCCCCGAGCCGCGACACCTGACCGGTCGCGCGGGCAACCGCTCCGTC
>CAINMH010000097.1 GCA_903850745.1 uncultured bacterium | reverse complement strand
GGCGACCTGACCATCACTCATGGCACGCTTGCCAACACGTTGGAGGGCGACAAGATCGGATCTTGGACGGCTCGACTTGTCGTGGTGGTACCGGGCGCAACCAAGGAGCGTCGCGACACCTTGCTGCACTTTATTTTGCCGGGCGGGGTGTTGATGACCCGCGGGATCTACGAATCCCCCAGTGGGAAGCTGCCGTCGGAGCCACATCGCATCGCCATCGTCGGCGGAACGGGCGACTACTTCGGCGCGCGCGGGCAAGTTGTGTTGACGCCACTGGGCGATGGCAACTTACGGCTCGACATGGAATACGTGCCTACTAGCAGCGACAATGCCTTCGGCACCGATCGCTTGCGTCGCGTTGTCTCAGACATCATCACCGACAACGTTGCAGGCAATGCCAACATCACGGTGACCGCTCAGACCCTGCGCGGTTTCCTTAGGGTCGAAGGTGAGCGCTTCCCCTTCGTCTGCGCTCAAACTTCGGGTAATCCAGAAGGCATCGGCGTACCGATTATCGACTCATGGATCTGCCAGTACTCCCTGCGGGGCGGAAGCATCTTGACGACAAGTCAGACTTCGACACCGGCGGGCACCCGAGAGAGAAGCGGGTTCACCCAAGCCATCATCGGTGGTACGGGCGAATGGGCAGGTTCAGTGGGGCAGACATCAATCCCCGCAGCAGACTGGACGACGAACGGCACACTCTCTGTGTGCGTTGCTTTCGTGGGAGGCACCTACACAACTACGCGCCAGGGCCCCGAAGATCGCCTGCGTACGGGACGTTGGGTCGCTGATTTGGGCACCGGCGGGCTCGGCCAGATTGTGGTCTCCAGCGCGACAATCAACTTCGGTGAATCGCCAAGCATGGGCTACACAGTTGCTGCAGGTCCGTCAGCAGACCGTCGGATCACCGACTTCGTCTTCCGGATAAGTGGCCTTCGCAGCTTACAGGGCGCTCTCTATGGCACTGCGTTGTTCACCACTGCAAATGGTCAGGCGCCCAACGCGCCCTACCTCATCTTGGTCAACGGCGGCACCGGTCCTTGGCGCGGAGCTTCGGGCATCTTGCGCGTGGTCCCCACCAGTGCTGAAGGCGCAACCATCAATGTGAATATGCTCGTCATGGCTCCTGTATAGGCACGCTTGCCCTAAGGACCATGACCGGGCTAGGTTCACCTCATGCGCCGAATCATCACACTTGTCCTTGCCTCTGCAATCGCGATTCCACTGGCTGGGTTTGCCACTAGTGCACAAGCGGCTCCTCGGGCCGATCGTGTCTTCATGCACATTGACACCCGCACAGTGATTGACGTGGGCGCGACGGGCAGCAGCGTGGGCGACCTGACCGTTACCCATGGCACGCTCGCAGACTCGCTAGAGGGCGAGAAGATCGGCTCATGGACGGCGCGCGTGGTCGTCGTAGTGCCAGGCGCGACCAAGGAGCAGCGCGACACGTTGGTGCACTTCATCTTGCCGGGCGGGGAGTTGATGACTCGCGGGATCTACGTGTCCCCCACCAGCAAACCGCCGACGCGTCCGGTTCGGATGGCCATCATCGGCGGCACAGGCGACTACTTCGGCGCGCGCGGGCAAGTTGTGTTGACGCCGCTGGGCGATGGCAACCTGCGTTTGAACATGGACTACGTGCCCACGAATGGCAACGGCATCATTACGACAGATCGTGTGCGTCGTGTTGTCTCTGATGTCATCAATGGTGACGTGGCGGAAAATGCCAAAATCTCGGTGACGGCACAGGCATTGCGTGGGTTCCTTGGCATTGATGGCAAGCGCTACCCGTTCATGTGCGGTCAGACGTCGGGCGATCCAGAGGGCATTGGCGTACCGATTATTACGTCGTGGATCTGCAAATACGCCCTACCAGGCGGAAGTCTGTTGACGACAAGTCAAACGTCAACGCCCGCGGGCACTCGAGAATTGACCGGGTTCACCCAAGCCGTGATTGGCGGTACGGGTGCATTCGCTGGCGCTGTGGGGCAGACATCTATCCCAGCTGCGGACTGGACGACCAACGGCACACTCTCCGTGTCGACATCAATCTCGGGTGGCCCTTACACAGTTTCGCGAAATGGGGTCGATCGTGTGCGTACCGGACGCTGGGTAGCTGATTTGGGTACCGAGAATCTTGGCCAAATTGTGGTGTCGATGGGGCAGAATTTCGTTCCCGACACCACTATCCCCTTCGGCGAATCACCGAGTCTCGGATACACGGTTGCCGCAGGTACCTCCATCGACCGCCGAATGACCCAGTTCGTCTTTCGATTCCGCAGCGCTGGCAGCCTTTATGGCACTGCCTTGTTCTCCGCTGTGAGTGGTCAAGCCCCCAACGGGCCGTACTACATCTTGCTCAACGGCGGTACGGGAATATGGCGCGGAGCTTCGGGAATCTTTCGTGTGGTCCCCACCAGTGCTGACGGCGCAACCATCAATGCCAGGATGCTCATCAGCGCAGTTGGCTAGGCACAAGCACCAGGGTTGCCTGCAGACTCTAGAGTGAGCACGTGACCACTGACCCGCGCGAAGACGTCGTCTCCAGCCAGTACGAGAAGTGGGTCTACCCGGCCCCGATCTTGGATCTGCCGGGCTGGTTGGCCAATAACTGGCAGTGGTTCGATCCCAGCCACGCGCATCGGATCTTCTGGCCCGACCGGGAATACCCCGTGGGCATGGACATCCTCATTGCCGGGTGTGGCACGAATCAGGCCGCGGTGTTCGCCTACAACAATCCCACCGCCAAGGTCGTCGCGATCGACGTAAGCCAGCCGTCGCTGGATCACCACAAATACCTGATCGATAAGTACGCGATGAAGAACCTCGAGTTGCACCTGCTCCCCATCGAGGAGGTCGGCACCCTGGGTCGCGAGTTCGACCTCATCGTGACGACCGGCGTGCTGCATCACCTCGCGGACCCCGATAAGGGCATGCAGGCACTCGCCGCAATCATGCGTCCCGACGCAGTGATGGCCGTCATGCTCTACGCGACCTATGGCCGACTTGGCGTGGAGATGATGCAGGCGATCTTCCGCGATCTCGATCTCACTCAGGACGAAGCGTCCATCGACATCGTGCGTGACGCGATTGGCAATATCAATCTTGATCACCCGATCACGAGTTATCTGCCCATTGCGCCCGATCTTGAATATGACGCAGGGCTAGTCGACACATTCCTGCATGGACGCGATCGTGACTACACGATCGAGGAGTGCATTGATTTGGCGACGCAGGCGGGACTCGCGTTCCAGGACGTGTTTTTGAAGTCGCCGTACTATGCACCCACTGGCATGGACAGCCCGTTCTACGACCGAGTCGCTGCACTCCCCCGCGAGAAGCAGTGGGGTGTAATGGAGCGTTACAACTCACGTAATGCGTGCCACTTCTTCACCGTGTGCCGCGCGGATCGGCCGAAGAGTTCCTATCTCATCGATTTCTCCAGCGATGAAAGCCTGAACTACGTGCCGACACTGCGGCATAACTGCCGGCTTGCCGGATCCGTCCTACACAAGCCGAGCTGGTCGCGCGAACTCAACCAGGTGCAAGTTGCCCTCGCGCGCCAAATCGATGGTCGACGCACGATTGGCGAGATCACGGCTGGTGACCCGGGCGCGCGGATGTTCTTCCAGTCGCTGTGGCAACAGGACTACGTGGCGATGGGGATTATTTAGGCCGTTTGTTCGGTGCGGCGGGCACGTGAAGGTGCCTTAGCCGGAGTGATCTCGATCGGCACGAGGGTCGGCGTGGTCTTCTCACGCACGGCCTCGGCGGTGATGATGACCTTGGCGATGTCCTTGCGGCTCGGAACGTCGTACATGACGTTGAGCAGGACCTCTTCGAGGATCGCGCGCAGACCGCGCGCACCAGTGCCACGCTCAATTGCCTGATCGGCAATCTCATCGAGCGCATCGGAGTCGAAGTCGAGTGCCACGTTATCGAGGTCGAAGAGGCGTTGGTACTGCTTGACGAGCGCGTTGCGCGGCTCGGTCAACACCTGCACGAGCGCCTCGCGGTCGAGCTTGTTGACGGAAGTAAAGACAGGCAGACGGCCTACGAACTCCGGGATCAGGCCGAACTTCAGCAGGTCCTCCGGCATCACGCGACTGAAAATATCTTGCGGGTCACTGTCGGTGTCAGACTCAACAACACCGTCGATGATGTCGTAGGTGAAGCCGACGCGCTTCTTGCCGATGCGCTGCTCAATGATCGAGTCGAGCCCGGCGAAGGCACCGCCGACGATGAACAACACGTTAGTGGTGTCGATCTGGATGAACTCCTGATGCGGATGCTTGCGACCACCCTGCGGTGGCACCGACGCGGTCGTGCCCTCGAGGATCTTCAGCAGTGCCTGCTGCACACCTTCGCCGGAGACGTCGCGAGTGATCGACGGGTTTTCGCTCTTGCGGGCGATCTTGTCGATCTCGTCGATGTAGATGATGCCAGTTTCGGCCTTCTTCACGTCATAGTCAGCGGCCTGAATCAGCTTGAGCAGAATGTTCTCGACATCTTCGCCGACATAGCCGGCCTCAGTCAGCGCCGTCGCATCAGCGATCGCGAAGGGCACGTTGAGGCGGCGGGCCAGGGTCTGCGCGAGCAAAGTCTTGCCCGAGCCAGTGGGGCCCAGCAGCAAGATGTTGGACTTGGAAAGTTCGATCGTGTCTTCGCGTGGGCGATCAGTAGCGCCGGCCTGCACGCGCTTGTAGTGGTTGTAGACCGCGACCGCGAGGGCCTTCTTGGCAGTGTTTTGCCCGATGACGTACTGGTCAAGGAAGTCGAAGATTTCCTTGGGCTTGGGTAGGTCTTCCCACTGGACTTCGTTGCCGTCGCTGCGCTCTTCTTCGATGATCTCGTTGCACAGATCGATGCACTCGTCACAGATGTAGACGCCGGGGCCGGCGATCAGCTTGGTGACCTGCTTTTGGCTCTTCCCACAGAAAGAACACTTCAGAAGGTCTCCGCCTTCACCGATACGCGCCATAGGAACACGCTACCCCGAGAGGGGGGTCAGGCCGGTGAATTACGCGACGTTCGGATTCTGCCCTGAGCGAACACGAACTAAGAAACGACCTTGCGCGAGGCAATGACCTGATCGATGAGGCCGAACTCCTTGGCCTGATCGGCGGTCAGGATCTTGTCGCGCTCGATGTCCTTTTCGATCTGCTCGATCGAGCGGCCGGTGTGGAGCGAGAGGATTGACTCCATCTCGGCACGCATACGCAAGATCTCCTGGGCCTGGATCTCGATGTCGGATCCTTGGCCGCCGCCCTCGGTATAGGGCTGGTGGATCAGGATGCGCGAGTGCGGCAGGGCGAAGCGCTTGCCCGGGGTGCCCGCAGCGAGCAGCACGGCAGCAGCCGAAGCGGCCTGACCGAGGCACACGGTCTGCACCTGCGGCTTGACGAACTGCATCGTGTCGTAGATCGCGGTCATCGCGGTGTAGGAACCACCGGGAGAGTTGATGTAGATCTGAATATCGCGATCAGGATCCATCGACTCCAGGCACAGCAACTGCGCCATGACGTCGTCGGCAGACGTGTCGTCGATCTGCACGCCTAGGAAGATGATGCGCTCTTCGAAGAGCTTGGTGTAGGGGTTGTGTACGCGCTCGCCGTTGGCTACGCGCTCACGGAACTCCGGAATGATGTAGCGCGATTGCGGAGAAAAAGTCACTTGGAACCTCCGGGAGCGTCAGCGGCCGTGCTGTAGACGTGATCGATGAGGCCGTAAGCGGAAGCCTCTTCGGCGGTGAACCAGCGATCGCGATCGGAGTCCTTCTCGATCTGCTCAATGGTTTGCCCGCTGTGCTCGGCAATGAGCTGAGCCATCCGACGCTTGATGAACAGCATCTGCTCGGCCTGAATCTTGATGTCGGATGCGGTGCCACCGATGCCGCCAAGCGGCTGGTGCATCATCACGCGAGTGTTGGGGGTGGCATAACGTCGACCGGCCGCACCTGCAGTGAGCAGGAACTGGCCCATCGAGGCTGCGAGGCCCATCGCGATGGTCGTCACCGGACACGGGATCAACTGCATGGTGTCGTAGATGACCATGCCCGCGGTGATCGAGCCACCGGGTGAGTTGATGTAGAGAGTGATGTCCTTGTCGGGATCCTCCGCCGCGAGCACCTGCAACTGCTTGGCGATGCGGTTGGAGTTTTCGTCGCGTACTTCGCCCTCAAGCCAGACGATGCGCTCGCGGAGCAGGCGCTCGTCAAGCATGTCGCCGAACCCTGCCATGCCTGCTGATCGCATGTCGAAACCGTTCATACTGCCAGTCACGTGGCTGTCCTTCCTATGGCCGTCATATGACCCTAACGCTGAAGGCACCCCCTGCCATTCCGAAGTGGGCCATGTTCGCCCACAGCGTAATTTCGGGCTAGATGCTCGACAGGTCTAGCTGGGCTCCGCTGGGATCCACAATGCGAGCGCCCTGGGCCGCGATGGTCAGGGCCTTGCCGCGACGGATATCGACAAATGCCATGTCGACCTGGCCGTTCTCGACGAGGGCCTGAGCAAGCTGATCGGGGCTCACGCCGTAGCGGGGGGCCTGCTGGACTAGCCAGCCGGAGAGCTCAGCCTCACCGACGGGGATCTCCTGACCCTCGCCGATCTTGTCGAGAATGAACTGAGTCTTGAGGCCATCGCGGGTGTCCTTGATGAACGCCTCACGGTGCTCGTCGTCGCCATGGCCGTCAGCGAAGTGCTCTTCGACCTCGGCGTTGATCGCGCCCTCGGGCAGCGGAACGTCGAGCGCGTCGAGCAGGGCCTGCAGAACCTTCTGCCGGGCCTCGTTCATCTGCTCGACCTTCTTCATCTCCGCGATGCGTCCGGTCATGTCCTTGCGAAGCTCTTCGATGGTGTCGAACTCCGACGCCATGCCAGCAAAATCGTCGTCGGCTGCCGGAAGGATGCGCTCACGTACGGCAGTGACGGTGGCCTTGACTTCGAGGGTGCGTCCTTCGAACTCGCCCACCTCGGGGCTGAATTCAAAGGTGCGGGTCTCCCCCGCGGTCGCACCGGTGACGGCCTCATCGAATCCGGGGAGCAGGCCCTCGGTGCCGAGTTCGTAGGACATCGCGTTGCCCACGAGATCGTCAACCGGGTTGCCTTCTTCGTCGAATCCAGCGATGTCGACCAGGAGTACGTCACCCTCAGCGGCCGCTCGCTCGACGGGCGTCAACGACGCGAAGCGCGAGCGAAGATTAGTGAGTTGCCTGTCGATGTCCTCATCAGTCACCTCAGCGGCTGCGACCTCCACCACGATGGAGTCGAATGCCGGGAGGTCGAATTCGGGGCGCACGTCGACCTCGGCGCTGAAGGTGAGCGCCTTGCCGTCTTCGATGCCCGTAACCTCAACATCGGGGCGACCCACGGGGCGCACGCCTGACTCACGCACGGCCTCGGCGTAGGCCTCGGGCAGGTAGGCGTTGACGGCCTCCTCGAGGACCGCGCCACGACCGACGCGCTGGTCGATGATGCGTGCGGGGATCTTGCCCTTGCGGAAGCCGGGGATGTTGACCGAGGCGGCGATGGTCTTGTAGGCCTTGTCCAGGCTCGGAGCGAGGTCCTCAAAGGGCACCTCCACGTCCAACTTCACGCGGGTCGGCGAGAGGGTCTCCACGGCGCTCTTCATGTGCTGTCCTTAGGTCGGCAGATATAAACGTCGGGGCGGGGAGAGTCGAACTCCCGATCTCCTGCTCCCAAAGCAGGCGCGCTAGCCACTACGCTACGCCCCGCGTAGCCTCAGTAGTTTATGCAGATACGCTAGGCAGGCTTCTCGCGGGTGTAGCTCAATGGTAGAGCCCCAGCCTTCCAAGCTGGCCATGCCGGTTCGATCCCGGTCACCCGCTCCACATCAGGTATTTCGCCAGATCACCGCGCCGTCCATCCCCCACGCCATGGTCAGGTGAGCCGCTACCCCGACCGCGATAGATCGGAATCTCAGGGCGATATAGCCCAGGATCAGCCCCCCAATGAGGCTCGCTGCACACTCCGGCATCGGTTTGCCCAGATGCAGGATGCAATATGCGAACGCCATGACCGGGACCGCGTGTACGCCTAGGACCTTCACTCCCCCTAACACCAGGAAGCCGCGGAAGAAGAACTCCAGTGCGACGAAGGACAGGCCGTACGCCACCTCAAAGGCGAGCAGTTTGGCAATCGCCCCGTCGCCGCCGCTCTCATAGTCATAGAACGGGTAGACCTGCTGGAATCCCTCCTCGGCCGAGATGAAGAAGACGATCACGGCGACGATGGGGATGATCAAGATGAGGTAGCGCGCTTCTTGTCGGATCGACCCCCAGGACAGGCCGTAGGACCGAATGCGCTGTCGAAACGTCAGAGCAAAGAGCACCGGCACGAGTACGTAGACCGCGGTGGAGGAAAGTCCGAACCACAGTCGGTTAGCAAAACTTGCGTCACTGGATTCACTGAATGGCGTGAGTTGAGAGATGTAGACAACCAAAGATGGGCCAAGCCACAGCAGCGCGAGAAACGTCCAGCCTTGGACGCCGATGCCCTGCTTGCGCGAGCGCACGATCGCGACAATCGTGCCTGCTAGCCCGGGAAGCGCGAACACAGCGAGTGTGCGCAACAGACTGCCGAATCGCCACGATTCGATGGGTGCAACTTCGTAGGAAATCCATACGCACGCCAGCGCCGCCACCGCAAAGCTCGCCATAACCAGCGCAGCCCGGACACCATGCGTGCGAGCAACCCACAGCGCAATGACAAGCGCGCAGAGGCCAGCAATCACTACGACGCCCACGGGGCCGGTGACCCACGTCATGAGCATGTCAGCATCGTATCTGCGCGACACCCTGCCATGATTGCTTCACCCGCACAGTGGAGGTTCGTTGTCCGAGACAAAACTCGCCGCTAAAGCACCCGAGGAACGACGTGAGCGCATTTTGCGCGCGACGGTGAGTGTGATCCGCGAACGCGGATTCGCTGGCACCCGGGTCTCAGACATCGCGCGCGAGGCGGGTACTTCGCAGGGCTTGATCCTCTATCACTTCGGTTCGCTCGAAGGCGCACTCGCGGCGGCAGTCACGCTTAGCGAAGCAGAGTTCCTGCGCGACGTCGCTGCGGAGCTGCAGGCGGCCGCTGGGCCGCTGGAGAAGTTGCGCGTGATCGCAGAACTCGTCCCCGGTGAAGGTCCGGCCGTCTCCGACTGGCAGTTGTGGCTGGAGCTGTGGGCGCGTGCGATCCGAGACGAGGGTGCTCGCAACGTACGCGCTTCCCTCGACGCGCAGTGGCGCGAGTGGCTGCGCTCGATCTTGGCCGAAGGAGTGGCTCGCGGAGACTTTGTGTGCAGAGATATCGAGTCAAGCGCACTGCGGCTGGCCTCACTCGCCGATGGGCTCGCTATCCCGTTGGCACTCGGTGACTCCAGTGTGACCTCCGGCAGATTCCGCGATCTGTGGCTGGGTGCGGCTGCCCTCGAAATCGGCTTGCCCGTGACCCGCCTACTCGACCGCTAATGGCGGTAGAGTCCTAAGTTGTGGAGACTGGACGGGCACTCACACGAGGGCTCATCGTTGGGGCGCTCACGTGCGCTCTCGCCACTGCCGCACACTCAGCCCATGGCGCGACGCCTGCGCTGAGCACGGTGCTCCCGGGACTTGTTCTCGGATTTCTGATGGCGATGCCGTTCTGTCTTGGCCGCCCCTCCCCGGCGCGCGCGATCGTCGCCGTCACAGTGGGGCAGTTGGCTCTGCATGCGTGGTTTGCATGGGCTTCAGTTCCCGTCACTGCTGCAACGGCTTCAGTTCGCGCCGGCCATAACCACTGGGTGACCGACTCAGGCGTCGTCACCTCCGGAAGCGCGCTGGACCTACTGCCGTCACCGGCAATGGCTGCGGCGCACATAGCTGCGGCGGTGATCTGCACACTCGCGCTGGTGCATTGCGACACGATCATCGGCTTTGTGTCCCGCGTCGTACGTGGCCTTCTCCTCGTTCCCCAGGTTGTCGCTGTCCCGCACCTCCAACGGGCAGTACGCGTCGAACTTCATCCCGCCACAATGCAGACCACTGGCATCACCCGCCAGCCATGTGTGAGACGAGGACCGCCAGCGCCTTCGTGTGCCTGACGTTTCTCATTTTCTTTTCTCATACACATGGAAGGTTTACTTATGAACGCATCAAACTTGCGCACCGCTGGCATTGCGACTGCAACCCTTGCACTCGCTGTGGGAGCTGGGCTCGCAACAGCATCACCAGCAAGTGCACATGCAACGGCTCAGCTGTACGGCGCCACGGCCACCCAAGGTGGCTATGGCGCGATGTTCATCCGCATTGGCCACGGTTGCGAAGGTGAGCGCACCCTCGTCGTCAAGGTCAATCTGCCTGCGACTTTCACCTCCGGAAAGCCTCAGGCGATAGCTGGTTGGAAAGCTCGGACCCGCGTACATGCCGATGGCAGCCGCACCTTGATCTGGGCGTCGACGGGCAATGGCCTGCGCGATGATCAGTTCATGGACTTCGGTGTCTCAGTGAAGTGGCCATCGGCAAGCGGGACGTACTACATCCCCACTGTGCAGAAGTGCCGCACGACGTCGGTCGCGTGGAACGAGATCCCACAACAGGGTCAGCCTGAGCCAGAGCATCCTGCTCCCTCAGTGGTGGTCCACAAGGGAACACGTGCGCATCACTAGGAAGTCCGTGACTGCGGCGGTGGCACTTGCTGCCGCCGCAGTTGTGATGCTTCCTGCGATGCCAGCGGGTGCACACGCCGGAGTGCTGACCAGATCCCCCGCAGATGGAGCGGTGATCTGGGCATCTCCGACTAGTGCAAGCGTGACATTCACTGAGACTGTCACCGGTGGCTCACGCGCATTGATCGTGGTGAATCGCACCGGAAAGGTTCTTTCTACTGGGGCCTCTGTTTCTGGATCGACGGCCACAGCACGAGTGAGCTCACTCCGACCAGCTCGTTATGCGCTGATCTACGACGTGACCAGTGAGGACGGCCATCGCGCCCACGTCGCAAGCGGATTTTCGGTCGGCGTAACTGACCCAGCATCACGTAGTCGTGTGGTCCAGCTCGGCGGCTATTCAGTACGTCTATCCGGCGACCGCGTGGGCACTCGCACCATCACGTTGCCGTGGGCCAACGCAATTGGTGAGATCACCTGGACCTACAAGGGCATCCCGGGGCCATTTACCTGGAAGCTTTCAGGGGGAAAGGCAAGCGGAATGCTGCCCTTTGCCGGGACCTACACCGTGCGCGTGAACGCCTTCACCTCAGTGTCACAAAACTATGCATTCACTGGCACCGTACGCATCACGGCTTAATTCGACCATCCACCAGCTCAATCACTCGCGTGGCGATGTCTGCCACGTCGACTGGGTCATGAGTCACCAAGATCGTGACCCGGTCAGCGGCGGCCTCAGCGATAACTGATCGCACCATGGGCCGTACGGCAGCGTCGAGGGCACTGAAGGGTTCATCGAGCAGCAGCAGTTTTGGGGCACCCATCTGAGCGCGAGCCAGTGCGACTCGCTGGGACTGACCGCCCGAGAGAGCGCCCGGGCGTTCCTTCGCTAGATCCGCCAAATCGAAATGTTCCAGTTGGGCGCGCGCCTGCACTCGCGACTCTTGTTTAGACGCACCTCGATTACGCAACGGGAACGCCACGTTGTCGAGCACACTCATGTGTTCAAAAAGTACGTAGTCCTGAAACACCATGCCAATGCCGCGCTGTTCGGGAGCGATGAAGATATTGGCACTGGGGTCATCCCAGACCTGTTCACCGAAACGAATATGGCCAGAATCAATTGGCGCCATGCCGGTGATGCACCGAAGCAAAGTCGTCTTGCCCGCACCGTTGGGTCCGAGCAGCGCGATGACTTCACCAGGTTGTGCGGTGAGTTCGACGTGTAGATCAAGACTGCCCAGCGCGAGAGTCACATTGACGTCGAGGGTAGTCATGAGAGCCGCCGGAAGTAGCGATCACGTAAGGCGATGAGCACGGCTGCACAGACCAGAAGCAACACGACCGAGAGTACGATCGCCGCATCACGATTGGTCTCCAGTGCCGAGTAGATGGCCAATGGCAAAGTCTGCGTCACACCCGGGAAGTTGCCCGCGAAAGTAACCGTGGCACCGAACTCCCCCAAGGCGCGCGCCCAGCACAACACCGCACCAGCGATGAGCGAAGGCAACACCATGGGCAACGTCACCCGCCGCATGATCACCCATCGTGAAGCGCCCATGACGGCGGCAGCTTCTTCAAACTTGGGTTGCAGCCCGCGCAATGCGGCTTCCACGGTGATAATCAAGAACGGCATGGAGACGAATGCTTCGGCGATGATGACGCCCCACGTCGTGAAGGGGAATTGAATGCCGGTCCAGTCATATATCGGACCGCCGATGATGCCGCGGCGACCAAACGCAATCAGCAAGGCAACACCGCCCACGACCGGCGGCAACACGAGTGGCAGGAGCACGATGGCGCGAATCCAGGTCGCGTGCCGCACCCGTGCAAGCGCCCATGCGATGGGCACACCCAACACGATGCAGATCGCAGTCGCTGCTAGCGACGTCACCAAGGACAAGCGCAAGGCGAGCAGGCTTTCCGGGGCCGTAAGCAACTCCAGCATACGGGTCCACGGGGCCCGCAGAAGTAGGCCGAGGATAGGGATGGCAAGGAAGAGCAACCCGATCGCCGCCAAGACGAGGACGACAACGGGCACTCTTCGGGCGCTACGCCTTGCCAAAGCCGTACTTAGCCAAGATGGCCTGGCCCTCGGGACCCGCGACGAAGGCAGCGAACTGCGCGGCGAACGGATTCGTCGACTCAGCCAAGGCTGCAATGGGATACGTCGAAGTCACGTTGACGCCTGCGGGGATCGCTACACCAGTCACCTTGTCGCCGGAGACGAGTACGTCTGTTACGTAGACAACGCCCGCATCGACTTCATCGGCGATCACCTTGGCGAGTACGGATTTCACGTCGGGTTCGCGAGTCACGGGCGTGACGTTGACGGCCGCCTTGGCAAAGAGGGCGATAGCAGCCACGCCACAGGGCACCTCGGCAGCACAGATCGCGACCTTAACGCTGGGCTTTGCGAGATCTGCGACGGAGCCAACATTCGCGGGATTGCCGGGCGGCGTTGCAATCTGCAGTGTGTTGGATGCGAAGTCCACTGGGTTGGCGGCAAGTTGCGCATCGACGACTTCACGCATGATCGCTGTGTCAGCACTCGCAAAGACGTCGACTTCAGCACCTTGAGCAATCTGCTCAGCGAGTGAACTGCTGCCCCCAAAGTTAAAAGCGATAGACGCGTCGGGATGTGTGGACTCGAATGCCTTGCCGATCTCGGTGAAGGCACCCGTCAACGACGACGCAGCCGAGACCTTGAGAGTGGGCACGGATGTAGATCCACCTGAGGAGCAGGCGGTGAGGCCCAACGCGATCAAGACGACCACTGCAATTCGCACTACTTCTCCACGATTTCGATCACGACGTTCGTCGATTTGATGGAGGCAATGGCCGGAACGCCGGGCTCAAGACCGAGCTCATCGGCAGCTTCACGGCTCATCAAAGACACAAACCGGTGCGGCCCGGACTGAATCTCGACCTGGGCCATGACCGTGTCGCGGACTACGCGAGTCACGATCCCGGAGAACCGGTTGCGGGCAGACTGCGCCACGATCGGCCCCACGGGGACAGCGGGGCTGAGTTCGCGCATGAGTGCGGCGACGGATGATGCCTCGACGGTCGCTCGACCGCCCTCCTCAGGACCAGCCACGAGCCGACCCGCCTCGACCCAGCGTCGGACAGTGTCGTCACTGACGGAGAGGAGTTCGGCCGCTTGAGAAACCCGCAATTGCGTCACAAAAGAAAGGTTAGTGCCGCATCCACGTCAGCGCAAGTTGCATCAAGGCGTGGATGCATAGGCGAAAACCAGCCCAGCGGGAGCAGCCGAAGTGAGCCGCTCGAAGGTCATCGAGTTACCGGGCGATACGCGGACTCGTACGGTGACCTTAATAGCTGAGCTGCAACCAGCGGCGTTCGACAGCTCGATGTTTGGTACCACGATCGTCAACAGCGCATGGTGTTCCTGCCACGTGACCTTCGTGGAACGAGCACCTTGTGCGGCGGTGGCCGTCACGACCGAGCACCGCGCGTTGGGTCGTTTGGCAACTTGAGTAATCGAGAGGGCAGGCATCAACGTTGTATGGGCGGTGTCGGACATGGACGGTGCACCAGAACACTCAGCTGGGTAATTCGGCACAATGCAGTTTGTGATGTTCTGCATGTAGGTCAAGGTAAATGGCGTGGACGGAATCGACTTGATCGTCGTGCTCAATGAGGCAGTACTTCCACCCGGGACGAGTAGAGCACCGCCACTGACCGCAGCCATGGACGCGGGCGGCATCGCCTTCTGCGATGAACGGGCATCCAAAGCGGCGCCCACCGTCAGATACGAACTCTTGCCTGCTGAATCCGCAGCGCTGACGAAGTCCACCGTCCCGACATCGGGATCTCCGTTGCATTGCGGAGGAGTGCACACGAACGGCCGCAGATCGCAGCGCCAGGGGCCCGTGCGATCGATGGAGATCAGGTATGCACCAAAAATTGGGCTGGCGTTAAGTCCCGACCAGACATTTCGGCCCGAGACAAAACCGACTTCTGAATCACCCATGTGGCTTGAGCACGACAACTCAATTCCCACGAAGATGCGAGTGGATGCCTGCACGGCGACCAACTGCCCAGAGATGAGGCGTGTCTGGCCTGCAATACCAGAGAAGTTAACGCTCATGATCGGCTTCGCGAGTACGTCGGTAGCAGACATACGCGACACCCGAAGAGTGCTATCAGTGGCTGAGCCACCGCTTATGCCTGATCGCGATACCCGCGGTCCCACTGCGGAAGCAACAACAACTGATGCTTCAAGATGGTAGTCATCCTCTGACCAGACTCTCGCACGAGCACTGACTCGCACGACATAGCGTCCGGCCGGGATCCGGGCGCTGATCTCTGCGCTACCGAAGGGGGTACTTCGGGCAATGAGTCGCCCATCGGAGCGCAGGAGCGCGAGGTCATAGCCGGCCGGAAGGCTCGACAGCGTCATCGTGACGCGCGATGTCGAGGCCACGCTGAACGCCCAGAAGTCGCGGTCGGATGCGGAGTGCAGCAGTTCATTCACGTCTGCGAGGTTCCATGGTGTCGCCGTGGACACAGCATCGCTTGCTTGGTCAAGAACGGCTCGACCAAGGGGGCGCAGGAAGACAGCGACGTGGTACGGGTAGTTCGACACCTCACGTGCAGAGGAACGCACCCGGACGACGTACGTTCCCGGGAAAAGCCACGCCGACGTCAACTCATCGGTATTGCCTGCCTTGTTGCTGCGACCCACGACGGTCCCATCAGCACGGAAGAGGGCGAGATCGAGATTGGCGTTCAACTGCGTCAGGTGGACATCAGCACGGCTGAGCGCCTCGACGTTGAAGGACCAGAAGTCGACGTCTGTGGCAGTATCGATGCGATCATCGGCCACGAGGCTTGGTCCCATCGGCGTCGCGGTATCAAAGGTGTTGCCACCGAGATCGGGTGGTGTGACACGACTCGCGGCGAACCCCAAGGCGTAGGGCACTGTGTCGCTATATGCACCGCTGTAACCAAACACGTGCACGTAGTACGTGCCCGCCGTGAGTTGGATCGCGATGCTTTCCGACTGCGTCCCAGCTCGAACACCCGAAGCGAGCAATGTTCCGTTGGCGTGCATCAGGCGGATGTCAAAGTCTGCGGGAAGTTCGGAGAGATTGAGCACGATGTCGTAGGTCGAATCTACTGAAAACGTGTAGTAGTCCTGATCATTCACAGTGATGTAATCGCGCACCGTGCCAGGCTCGAGATCGGTTGCTGTCCCTTGGGTATCTCCACCGAGGTCTGTTGGTTCGGGCGTGGGCGGTGGCGGCGGCGGGGGTGGCGGGACGAAGGTGGGAATGAATTCCACCGCAAGGTGATAGGCCTGCGTCTCACTGAAGGCGCCACCGTAGGGGCTCACCCGGATGTAGTAGCGCCCGGCTGCGGCCGCGTACGTAATCGAGTCATTGGCCTGACCCCCATTGATCGACCACGCCACCAATTGGTTGAGGTCGTTATAGACGTGAAGGTCATAGTCACCCGGGAGGTTGCTGATGGTGACCGTCAACGTGCCGGAGGTCGCAAGAGTCGTCGTCCACCAGTCGATATCGGACACAACGTCGATGTATTCGTCAAGCTCTGCGGCCGGAATCGCTGTCGCCGTCTCAAAGGTGTCTCCTGCAGCATCGAAACGCGCAAGAGTCGTGACAGACACCGGGGTGGAAGGCGGTGACGATGTCACTGAGCCGATGGCGCGAACAGAGACGGAGTACGTCGAGGATGCCGTGAGGCCCGCGAGCGTGCACGTGGGAGTGCCCACTGCCGAGGTGCACGTGACACCACCCGGAGTTGCCGTGACTTGATAGGAGGTCACCCCGGTCGTGGGTGTGGGCTCTTGCCACGCTACGTCAACCCGGTTGGCCGTGCGAGCGGTCGCAGTGACTGCGGTGGGTGTGGGAAGCGTGGTCTCACCGCTGCCGAGAGCGTCTAGCGCACCGACCGGATCGACGAGACCGGCACCGAAGTCCTGATCGACTCCGGCGGGCCCCAGGTCATCGGCGGTCGACAGCAACAGATCGGGGACATTGACCACCACGCTGAGAGCGCGCGCACGAGACAACACCAGCGCTGCAGCAGCCGACACATAGGGCGTGGCCATCGACGTGCCACTCCACGACGCGTAGCCGCTTGGCAACGTCGAGTAAATCGCGGTGCCGGGGGCCGCGATATCGATGTAGTCACCACGATTGGAGTACGAAGCGATCAGATTGTCGGACTGCGTGGCACTCACCGCGAGGACGCCGGGGAATGCGCCGGGGTAAGAGACTGGCGAACCACTCGAGCGGCTATTGCCCGCTGCTGCAATCACTGTGACGCCACGCGAAATGGCGTAGGCAACCGCGACTCCTTGGCCAGAGTCGTAACCACCGCCGAGACTTAGCGAGATGATGTCGGCCCCACGGTCAGTGGCCCAAATGATGCCGCTAGACACAGCGGACGAGTAACCACTGCCACTGTCGTCGAGCACCTTGATGGGCATGATGGTGACATCGGGAGCAAGTCCGGCGACACCAAGGGCGTTATCGGGCGTCGCAGCAATGATGCCGGCCACATGTGTGCCGTGACCGTGGCCATCATTACGTCCGTCGCCACCTGAAGCAAAATCCTTACCGGCAACGAACGAGCCACCCAAATCTGAATGTGCGGCGACTCCTGTATCGATGACTGCGACGGTCACACCTGCGCCACGCGAACGCGTCCATGCAGCCTCTGCTTGCAAACGATCAAGCGCCCACTGCTGCGGGCGCAACGTGTCGTTGCTCATGCGCGTAGTGCGCACTGGATCGAGGTACTGCTGACGTGTCTCAGTCTCGATGGCCACCAACGTCGGATTCTTCTGCGCAGCGGCGACTCGCGCGACTGCCTTGCTGCGCGTGGATTCGTTCCATACGCGCACCACCGGATGACCACCACGGGCGAAGACAGCCACGACTCTGGCGCCACGAGCCGAGCGCTGGAGACCGACCACAGCGCCGGGATCCATGCGGGTCGATGCCTGCGGAATGCTCCAAGCCGGCGCGGTGACGGCAGGTGGGACAGGCTTGTCGGGCCCGGCGGCCTGAGCAGGCGCCACACCAGCCACGAAAGCGAGCCCGACGACCGGCGCCACAAGGCAAGCCAGCCGTCGCATGATCATGATGAGATCGTAGTCCGAACCTGAGCGTCTTCGGTCCTTGTGCGCTTGAGTTCGAAGAACCCCGGGGTGCCCGCCACGAGAAGTGTGCCGTCCCAGAGGCGACCAGCGACCTCGCCGGTGGGGACGCGACTAATTACGGGGCCAAAAAAGGCGATCTGCTCCCCGTCGGGGCCAGGTACATGAATGACAGGTGTGCCGACGTCGGACCCGACCGGATCCATGCCTGCGTGGTGGGAGATTCGGAGCTCATCGTCGAAGGCATCTGAGGTGGCCGCATCGGCGAGCTCAGCCGGGAGCCCGACCTCCGCGAGGGACTCCGCGATCACTGCGGGGAAATCCCGGTTGCCTTCACCATGGATGCGATTACCCATGGCGGTATAGAGGGCGCCTACGCAATCCTCACCATGAGCCAGCCGCGCGGCGGTCACGACCCGCACTGGGCCCCATGCCGACTTCATGAGGTCGACGTACTTCTCGGGCAGTTCGCGGCCATCGTTGAGCACGGAAAGTGACATCACGTGCCACGACACCTCGACGTCGCGCACCTTCTCCACCTCCAGCATCCAGCGGGAGGCTTGCCAAGCCCAAGGGCAAATGGGATCGAACCAGAAGTCAACGCCAGTCATACCCCGATCGTACTCCGGGCATTCATGGCAGGATTCGACCTATGTCGCCAAACATCACTCGCGCTGAGGCTGCTGCCCGCGCCGCCATGATCCGCTCGCAGTCCTACGAGGTCACCCTCGATCTCACCCGTGGAGCCGAGGTGTTTGGCATGCAGACGCGGGCGACCTTCGAGTGCGTGACGCCGGGGGCTTCGTCATGGATTGACCTCATCGCGCCCACGTTGCACTCTGCGACTCTCAATGGTGTTGCGCTTGATGTCTCGACCTTCGACGGCTTCCGCATTCCGCTGCCTAATCTCCAGGCCGCGAACGTGCTAGAGATCAGTGCTGACTGCGCCTACATGAACACCGGCGAAGGACTGCATCGCTTCGTGGATCCGGTCGACAGCGAGGCATACCTCTACACCCAGTTCGAGACCGCCGACGCGCGGCGTATGTATGCCTGCTTCGAGCAGCCCGATCTCAAGGCCACCTTCCAACTCACGGTCACTGCGCCGGAGCACTGGCAGGTCGTCAGCAACTACCCCGGAGTGAAGAAGAGCGCCTCGGTCTGGGAGTTCGAACCAACTCCGCGTATCTCCTCCTACATCACTGCGCTGGTTGCTGGGCCATACGCATCGGTGTTCGACTCCTACACCGGTCCGCACGGCACTTACCCACTCGGTATTTACTGCCGCGCCTCATTGGCTCAGTACCTCGATCCCGAAGACATTTTCCTGATCACCAAGCAAGGCTTCGAGTTCTTCGAGCGCTCCTTCGGCGTGGGCTACCCATTCGCGAAGTACGACCAGCTCTTCGTGCCGGAGTTCAATGCAGGTGCCATGGAAAACGCGGGCTGTGTGACCTTCCGTGAAGAAATGGTTTTCCGGTCTCGCGTGACCGATGCGTCCTACGAGCAGCGTTCCAACACGATCTTGCACGAACTCGCACACATGTGGTTCGGCGATCTCGTCACCATGACGTGGTGGGATGACCTGTGGCTCAATGAGTCCTTCGCCGAGTGGGCCGCACATCACGCCGATCGTTTAGCGACGCGCTTCACCGATGCTTGGACGACATTCCTCAACCAGCGCAAGGCCTGGGCCTATCGCCAGGACCAGCTGCCGTCGACGCATCCCATCGCGGCAGACATGGTCGATCTCGATGCGGTGCGGGTCAACTTCGATGGCATCACCTATGCCAAGGGCGCTTCCGCATTGCGGCAGCTTGTTGCGTGGGTCGGTGAAGAGGAGTTCCTACGTGGCATTCAGGCGTACTTCACCAAGCATGCGTGGGGCAATACCGAACTCAATGACCTGTTCGTCGAATTGGAAGCAGCCAGCGGTCGCGATTTGAGTGGTTGGTCGCAGGAGTGGCTGCAGACATCAGGCGTCAATCTGATGCGTGCTGACATCTCGCTTGATGCCGATGGCAACTTCACCTCGGTAGCAATCGTGCAGGAGCCCCCGACTGTCCCGGAAGGTATTGCGCCGACGTTGCGTTCGCACCGTATGGCGATCGGTCTCTATGACCAGACCTCCGCAGGACTCATCCGTCGCGATCGAATCGAACTTGATGTCATCGGGGCGCGCACGGAGGTGCCGCAACTCGCTGGGCAAAAGCAGCCCGATCTTCTGCTGCTCAACGACGATGACCTCACGTTCACCAAGATTCGCCTCGACGAGCGTTCGTGGCGCACTGCAGTGTCGTCGATTGGCGCACTGGAGTCCTCGATGCCTCGGGCGTTGATTTGGGGTGCGGCCTGGGACATGACGCGTGATGCCGAGGTCTCGACGGGTGATTATCTCGAGCTCTACCTCAGCGGAATTCCGCGTGAGACTGACATTGGTGTCGTGCAGACCGTCATGCGTCAGTTGCGTACCGCGATCGATTTGTATGCCGCTCCCGAACACATCGAGGGCTACACGACCCGTCTCGCCGATGCATTGTGGTCGTGGGCTCAGGAGTCTGAGGCAGGAAGTGATCGTCAACTTGCATTCGTACGTGGTCTCACGGCCACCGCGACGACGCCCGCGCAGATCGACATCGTCGCGGGGCTGTTGTCAGGAAGCACGACTCTGCCTGGTCTCGCTATCGATACCGACCTGCGCTGGTCGTTGCTGCAGCGACTCGCGGCGAAGGGGCGCGCTGAACTTCCCGAAATCGAGCAGGAGTTGGCGCGAGACGCAACAGCGACCGGTCAACGTCAGGCTGCCATCGCGCGTGCGTGCCGTCCGACGCCGGAGGCCAAGGAGCTTGCGTGGGCCGATCTTGCCGAGCGAGACGATTTGCCCAACGCGATGCTTGAGGCAACCATCATGGGCTTCCAGCAAGGTGCGCCCGATCTGTTGCTGCCCTTCCGGGCACGCTACTTCGACAACATCAGGGCGATCTGGGACCGTCGGACTGCGGAGATGGCTCAGGAACTCGCTGTTGGTCTCTATCCCGCGCTCCTCGTGTCCGCTGACACGCTGAGTGACACCGACGCCTTCCTTGCCGATGAATCCCTACATCCGTCACTGCGTCGTCTCGTCAGCGAGTGCCGCGATGGTGTGGCGCGTGCGCTGAGGTGTCGGGTGCGCGACGCGCGCTAAACGTCGCGCCCTAAACGTCGCGTACGTGCAACACGGGGGCGCTGCGGCCTTGCTCTCCTAGAGCAATAAGGCCGTCGCGCAGACCACCGAGCAAGTCACCAACGTTGAACGACGACGTCATCGACATCGCCGCGAGTGAACAGGCGTGGTTGGTGAGGCCGATGCGGGCCTGACGGCCCGTGACGATGTGTAGTTCGCGCTCGTTGGGGTCAACTGCGACCAGGACAGACATCGCCGGATCCTGCAGCTGCCCATGGAGGGAAAGCGCAGTTTTGCGACCGCTCGCGAGGTCGCCGACGTAGACACTGAACGTCAACCCTGACAGCTTTTCTGCCTTTTGGACCAAGCGGGTCAACTCCGACCGCTGATGGTCAGTCAACACAGCAACATCACCAGCGGGCACTTGCGCCTCCTCGGTCGTCCTCGGATTCAGCAGCCAGGATCGAAGGTCGCTCGCCTACCGCCGCATTGCCGATCCACAGCGCCTCACCACTCCACGTCGTAGATCCCCCACGGCGCGCATTGCGCGTCCAGCCGGGGGCAAGAACGAGGAGCGAGACCAACAGTGCGACAGCGAGAGGGATCCCCACGAAGAATCCGAGGGTCTCCAAGGTCGAGTACGGGTACTCGGCGAGAACACTTGTCATGTCATTCAGTCTATCGAATGCGACTCGAGCGCTCGGGCGACCCTGTCCACGAGCGGATACCTGCCGATGTCCTCAATGAGCACCGGGTTTCCGTCGTGATGAGCAAGCGGCACTCGCCAGTTGGGATATTCCTGATCTGTGCCCGGCTGATTCTGGGCACGCACTTCACCGACGAGATCCGGCAACGAGACGCCCAGTAGTCGGGCCGGTGACTGGGCAAGGAGTTGATGTAGTGCGAAGACGATGTCCTCGGTGCTGGGACTCTCGCCAAGTAGTCCGCGCTGTGTTGCGAGGTCAATCCACTCATCAATCTCGCGTTGCGCAGCGAGTCGTTCGGCGCTTTCGTCACCGGTGAGTAGCCCGAGTTCGGCACGGATGCGTACGTGCTCCAACGCGAGGTAGCCAGCAGTGGGCGGCAGGTCGTGCACCGTCACACTCGCGAGAACATCGCGGCGCCAGTGTTCGGGGGTCCGTAAACCTCCACCGTCGCGCTCAAACCACAAGATGACCGTGCCCAGAATGCCGCGCTCCGCCAAAGCATCCTGAACCCATGGCTCGACGGTGCCCAAATCTTCACCGATCACGACACAGTCGGCTCGATGTGCTTCAAGTGCGAGGATGCCCAGCATCGCCTGATGGTCGAAGGTGACGTACGTGCCTTCATAGGCGGGCATGCCGTCGGGGATCCACCACATGCGAAACAGCCCGAGGACATGGTCGATCCGCAATCCGCCCGCGTGACGCATGATCGTACGCAGCATGTTGCGATAGGGCAGAAACGCAGCGTCAGCAAGCGCCTCGGGTCGCCACGGGGGCTGCGACCAGTTCTGCCCCAGTTGGTTGTACATATCCGGTGGGGCGCCCACGCTCACACCTTGGGCGAGTACGTCTTGCAGTGCCCACGCATCAGCGCTGTCGGGATGCACACCCACCGCGAGGTCGTGCATAACACCAATGTGCATGCCGACTGACTCAGCGTGGGCCTGCACATCGGTGAGTTGCTCGTCCAGGAGCCACTGCAACCAGCGATGGAAGTTCACCCGGGTGAGGTGTTGCTCCGCGTATGCCACTACCGCAGCCGAACTTGGGTGGCTCAACTCCGCGGGCCACGTGGCAGACGCAATGCCGTGCTCTTCGGCAATCGCGGACCAGGTGGCGAAATCATTGAGTCCTACACCTTCACGTGCGACGTAGGCGTCGAAAGCGGCTTGTCGTTGTGTAGTTGCAGGCACCGTAAACAAGAGTTCTAACGCTGCACGCTTCGCCGTCCACACTGCATTGCGGTCGAGCAGGTCTGTCGTGACGTTGCGTGCCTGCAGGGGTGCCGCAAGACTTGCGATGTACGCAAGTTGCTGCTCGTCGAGCTGCGCGTATTCGGGAATTGATTCGATGTGCAGGTAGATCGGGTTGGTGAATCGTCGCGAGGTCGGCAAGTACGGCGATGGCGTAAGTGGCGCGACGGGCTCAGCGGCGTGCATGGGATTGATCAATACAAAGTCCGTACCAAGATCGCGTCCACTCCACGTGGCGAGCGCGGACAGGTCAGCAAGGTCGCCGAGTCCCCAAGATGACGATGAACGCGTGGCATAGATCTGCGTCATGAGCCCCCATGAGCGCTTAGCACCAAGTCGCGGTGAAGCAAGGTAGGCCGGGGTCACTGCCAAGACCATGGTGTGTTCACCGGCGGACGTGTGCACATGAACCTCGTGCCAACCCAGCGGCAGGTCACCCGGGATCTCGATCGCAGCCTCACCGGTCAAGACCCCATCGACCAACCGGGGCGCGACTACGTGATCTAACTGCGCGAGATCGCGTCGACTGCCGTCTTCCAAGACGACCCAAGCCCGCAGCGGTGAGCCATGTGGGAGATGCACCCACGACCACAGGGACCGGCCGGCGATTGCTACGAAAACTGGTGGAAGGGCGCGTCGCCAATCGCGGAGTTGATGTTCCTCCAGTGACCGCGCGGGTGACTCCGGATCAGCGCCTAGCGCCCGCAACACTTCAATCACGGTCTGCTCGGACACGTCGCGATGTATGCCGGATTGATCCCAGTAGCCGGTGGCTACGCCGTACGCGTGGGCGAGGCGCTCCAGATCGGCATTCACGTGAAGCAACCCTAGACCGGAAGCAATAGGGTCGGGGCATGCCCCAGTACCCCGCCGCACCTCGCCTCGATCTCGTCGATGACCTCCATGGTCGAGCGGTTGCTGACCCCTACCGCTGGCTCGAGGATCCCAGTGACGAGCGCACCAAGGAATGGTCTGCACAGCAGGCGGCATTGATGGACGCCGAGCGTGCGGACTGGAAACTCCGCGAGCACTTCGGCGCGCGGGTGGGTGAGTTGTTGGGTGCGGGCACTGTGTCGCCGACCTACTGGCGCGGCCAGCGTGCATTTGTCATGCGTCGCGAGCCTGGGCAGCAGTTCGCCATCCTCTACACGATCGATCCGGGCGCAACCCAAGAGCGCGTCCTGCTCGATCCAATGACCATCGACCCCTCTGGCTTGACGACCCTTGACTCGTGGCAGCCATCGAAGGAGGGTGACTACATCGCCTACCAACTCTCAGTCGGTGGCAACGAAGAGTCAGTCCTGTATGTCATGGACGTGAGCACCGGCGAGACCGTTGATGGTCCGATAGATCGCTGCCGCTACTCCCCCGTCGCGTGGATTCCTGGTGGTGCGGCGTTCTACTACGTACGTCGCATTGCGCCGGAGTTGTTGCCCGAAGCCGAGCAGCACTTCCATCGCCGGGTGTATCTGCATCAACTTGGGGCGCCCACCGACACCGACGTGCTGGTGTTTGGTGCCGGGATGACGATGACGAACTACTACGGCGTCGAGGTCAGCATTGATGGTCGCTGGCTGCAGGTCTCAGCTTCAGAAGGCACCGAGCCGCGCAATGATTTGTGGATTGCCGATCTGACGAAGTCACCCAGTAATGCGCCGGCCTTCACGTTGGTGCAAGGCGATGTTGATGCCAATACCGGCATTAGCACTGGTCGAGACGGTCGGTTCTATGTCAGTACTGATCTTGACGCACCACGCGGGCGCGTCGCAGTGTGTGATCCAGCAACGCCCACCTCTGAGCACTGGGTTGATCTCATTGCTGAGGACGAAGACGCGGTGCTGGACGGGTTCGCAGTGTTAGACGGTCCCGAGGTCGCTTCACCGCAGTTGCTGGTGACTCATACGCGTCATGGCATCAGTGAGATGACTCTGCGTGATCTGGCCACGGGCGCAGTCATTCGCGAAGTCGAGTTGCCCGGTGCGGGCACGATCTCTGGGCCGATCGAACGCCCTGAGGGCGGCCCGGTCGTATGGTTTGTCTATACCGACAACACCACCGTGCCACATGTCTATGCCTTCGACGCCCGCACCGGTGAAGTCACGCTTGCGGCTTCGCCTCCCGGAGTCGTTGAAGTGCCGCGCGTCTTTTCACGTCAAGTGATCGCGACTTCCGCCGATGGCACGCCTGTGCGCATGATCGTGCTCTCGCCCACCGAAGCGCCTGATCGCGCGCGCCCTGCAGTGTTGTACGGCTATGGCGGTTTTGGCATCCCGCTCACCCCGGGCTATTCAGCCGCGATCCTCGCGTGGGTCGAAGCCGGTGGCGTATGGGCGATCGCCAATCTCCGCGGCGGCGGCGAAGAAGGCGAAGAATGGCATCGCGACGGCATGCTGGGCAAGAAACAAAACGTCTACGACGACTTCCATGCGTGTGCGGAGTTCCTCACCGATGAAGGCTGGACCACCGCGCAACAACTTGGTGTCTACGGCGGATCCAATGGTGGCCTCTTGGTCGGTGCTGCGATGACCCAACGACCCGACCTCATGAACGCGGTCGTGTGCACGGCGCCCCTGCTCGACATGGTGCGCTACGTGACATCGGAGTTGGGGCCGACGTGGACAGTCGAATACGGCGATCCAGAAATCCCCGAGCAACTCGATTGGTTGCTGGGCTACTCCCCCTATCACCGCGTGGTCGAAGGCACTGATTACCCGGCAACGATGTTTGTCGTCTTCGACAACGACACTCGCACAGATCCGATGCATGGCCGCAAAATGTGCGCGGCCGCGCAGCATGCGACCAGTGGCGAGCGGCCCGTGCTGATTCGCGCTGAGGGCGAGGTCGGCCACGGCGCACGTTCACTCACGCGTTCTATCGATGAGACGGCAGAGACCTTGTCGTTCCTCGCCCGTTGGACCGGATTGGAAACACTATGAGCGAACCGACTCCCTACGAACGATTCGGCGGTGCGCCGTTCTTCGAGGCACTCGTGCACGAGTTCTACGAATATGTCGCCGTTGACCCCGTGTTGCGTCCGATGTACCCCGAAGAGGATCTGGGGCCCGCAGAGCGTCGCTTCACGATGTTCCTTGAGCAGTACTGGGGCGGACCGGGCACCTACTCCGAGGAGCGCGGTCATCCGCGACTGCGCATGCGTCATCACCCCTACACGATCGATCCAGAAGCCCGCGATCACTGGCTCGCCTGTATGCGCGTCGCCTTGAGCGCGCGCAACCTTTCGGCAGAAGATGACGCCGAGTTGTGGACCTATCTGGTGTCGTCAGCCTTTGCCATGGTCAACACCATGGACCTACCCGAAGCCTAGGACTGGCGTACGACGCGCAGCAGGTATTCGGTGTTGCGATCCTTTAAGAACATCTGTCCGCGGACAGTCGCGAATCGCTTCCATGGTCCATAAGTGGCAGCAGACACGCGCGTGGGGTCAGCAACCAAAAAGCCGAGTTGGCGTGCGTTGTGCAACACCCGCATCGGCAGCCCAGCCCACGTCACTCGAGACCAAATCTCGTCGAGAATGCGCTGCTGAGTGCGCGAATCCGCATCAGCTGATCGCGCGCGCAACTCGGTGACCGCGTCATCGAGTTTGCGCAGCAGATCCTCCGCGACAGCATGAATCGGCATCTGCCAGCCCTCGCTCGGTGGCAGATCAGCCAACGCCGACGAGCCAAGAACCTGATCGCCTGCGAACAGATTGACCTCGATGGGTTCGGCGGGCCGATCTTCACCCAACTCGCGGCGCACCTCGACTGCAGAGCGGGTCACGTCCCCTACGTCGCCCGTGCTGGGGAGTGCGAGAAAGGAAATGACCTCGTGCGGCAGGACCGCGTAGACGCCGAGTGCATGCGGCGTAGCCACCAGGCGCACAGCAGCGCGCTGATCCCACGAGGCAAGCCGGTCGAGGTGCCCGCGCAGGAGTGCGGCCTCGCGTCTGCCCAAGGAAGTCATGCCCTAAGCCTCCCGCGAATCCGGCTAGGCCGCGACTTGAGACTGCTGAGGAACTACTCGACGACCTCGAGTGAGCCGAGCAAGTATTCGCGGAAGCTCGCCGGGAGCGGAAGAGACTTCTCGGCAATGGGGTCGAAAGCAACCACGACGGTGCGCGCTTTAGCGGCTAGGGTGCCGTCGTTGTCGTAGATGCGTTGCAGCTGCACATAGGAGGAGTTGCCGACAGACGCGACCCATACCTCGACCACGATCGGCTCAGGGTTGAGGTGGAGCGGACGGATGTAGTCAATCTCCTGGCGCGCCACGACCTGCGCGGGCATTTCGATGCCTTCGGCACGCACGCGACGATTGACGCGAATGCGGGCCTCTTGGATGTAATCGCCATAAACAACGTTGTTGACGTGACCGAGTTGGTCGAGGTCAGAGAAGCGTCGATCAATTTGAATGCGATGAATCGTCATGGCATTAACCTCGCGTGAGTTTGCGATAGGTGGCGCGATGCGGCCGCGCTGCCTCTGCGCCGAGGCGTTCGATCTTGTTCTTTTCATAGGACTCGTAGTTGCCCTCAAACCAGAACCACTGCGAATCGCCTTCGTAGGCGAGGATATGCGTCGCAATGCGGTCGAGGAACCACCGGTCATGGGACGTGATCACCGCACAGCCGGGGAACTCCAGCAGCGCGTTCTCGAGTGAACTCAGCGTCTCCACGTCGAGGTCGTTGGTCGGCTCGTCGAGAAGCAACAGGTTGCCGCCCATTTTGAGAGTCAGTGCGAGGTTGAGGCGGTTACGTTCACCACCGGAGAGCACACCCGCTGCCTTTTGCTGATCGGGGCCCTTGAAGCCGAAGGCACCGATGTAGGCACGCGAGGGCATTTCGACCTGGCCGACCTTGATCCAGTCGAGTCCGTCGGAGACGACTTCCCATACGTTCTTCGTCGGATC
>CAINMH010000096.1 GCA_903850745.1 uncultured bacterium | reverse complement strand
GGCACCACCAGAATCGTTAATGCCGATCATCGGGCAGCCGGTCTTCAGGGCCAGATCCATGACCTTGACGATCTTCTCACCGAACACCTCGCCGAGGGATCCACCGAAGACAGTGAAGTCCTGAGCGAATACGCACACGGGGCGGCCATCGATCGTGCCGTATCCGGTGATGACACCGTCGCCATAGGGACGGTTCTCCTCAAGACCGAAGGCGTGCGAACGATGGCGGGCCAGTCCGTCGAGTTGCTGGAAGGAGTCGGGGTCTAGGAGCTTCTCAATACGCTCCATTGCCGTCATCTTGCCCTTGGCGTGCTGCTTGGTCACCGCTGCCTCGCGACGCCCGATGGCATCCTCTCGGCGCTGCTGGAGGCCGGCGACCTTGCCCGCGGTGGATCGGGGGTCGAGGCCCCCCTCGTTGGCAACCGCAGCCATGCTTCCTCCAAATACTTTGACGTCAACGGATACTTTAGCCTCATGGATTCAAACCAGGCTCCGTACGTCCCCCTTGACGTCCAGCGCCTCACGGACGCGATGCGGACCTCGTCGCCCTCGGTCGACTGGTCCATTCGCGTCGTGGATTCCACGGGCTCCACTAACGCCGACCTCGCAGCCCTTGCGGCCACCGGTGCGTCTTCGGGGACAGTCCTCATTGCGGAGGAGCAGACCGCTGGGCGGGGCCGGCTGGGCCGGGCCTGGCAGTCACACCCGGGCAGCGGCATCTGGATGTCGGTCCTGCTCCGGCCAGCCGAATCGCTTTCGTGGAGTTGGCTGCCGCTCCTCACGGGCGTAGCAACCGTGACCGCGCTTCGGAGCGCGGGTGTTGCAGCTGATCTGAAGTGGCCCAACGATGTCGTCGTGGGGGAGCCCTACGCCAAATTAGCCGGGATCTTGCTGGAGCGAGTCTCAGCACCTGTCGGAGCGATCGTCGGCATCGGGATCAATGTGAGCGAGGCGGCAACTCATGGCTTTGCTGAGGCTACGTGCGTGGAGCGCGTTGTGGGTCCGATTGACCGCACGGCCCTTATCGCTGAGGTGCTACGTTCCCTTGCGATCGAGTTCGATGCCTGGTCAACAGCCGACGGCAACGCGGAGGCTAGCGGGCTCGCTGATAGATATCGCCAGTTATGTCGCACATTGTCCTGGGACGTACGCGTGTCCCTGCCTGACGGGACAGATCTCATTGGGCCAGCGATGGGCATTGACTCCGATGGCCACCTTCTCGTGGATGTGGCTGGCGACTTGCGCGTTATCGCCGCTGGCGATGTGACGAGGTTGCGGCCGCTTTAGGGGTGGTTGTGTCAGGGTATACACATGGCATACCCCCAGCACCTCCTCGGCGAGGGCGAAACGATCGCATTCGAGATGAAGCCCCATTGGCGTGCATTGGTGTGGCCGATCATCCTGCTGCTGCTCGTAGTCTTTGGTGCCTCTTTCCTCGGCACGTGGCTGTTCGGATCCTTAGGTGGATTCATTGGCGCGGTCGGTGGCTGGATCGTTGTTGCGATCGCCGTGATCTTGTTCTTTGGCTGGGTGCTGCGACCGTTCCTGAATTGGCTGACGTCGCAATATGTTTTCACCAACCGTCGCATCATCACGCGCAAGGGATTCATCGCCAAAAAGGGCCGTGACATGCCGTTGTCGAAGGTCAATAACGTGGAGTTTGAGGTCCCGCTGATGGGACGCATCCTCAATTACGGTCGACTTGTCGTGGAATCCGCGAGTACCGATGGTGATCTCGTGATTGATGATGTTCCCGATGTCGAGCACATCCAGCGCGAGGTCTATCGCTTGCACGAAGAAGATGATGAGCGTCGACGTCGTCGCTCGAGTCAGCTCGGTGGCGATCCGGTGCCACCGAGTGATGGCACGTGATCTAGTCCTTCGAAGTTATCGGCTTTGCGGGATCGTCCTCGACGGTGAAATCCACGTCAGATGGGCGTGATGGCGTCGCGCTCTGCGAGTTCGCGGTCGGCGTCGGGGATGGCTGGAAAGACCCACTTGCGGTAAGACCAGAAGCGGAAGAGCGTGCCGAGGCCAAGGCCGATCACGTTGGCAGAGATGTTGTCAGCGAGTGGGCTGGTGAGGCCGAGCGCGTAGTGGCTGAACCAGAGGCAGCCGAGCGCGATGCCCATCGCGACGCCGTTGAGCACGACGAAAAGCACGTATTCGCGGGCGACGGTGTGAGTTCGGCCGCGGTGACGGAAGGTCCAAAAGCGGTTGCCGACGTAGGCGACGGTGGTGGCAACGACGACGCTGATGACCTTGGCGGTCAGCGGTTTGTCATTGAGTGGACCAGCGCCCCCAGCAAAAAGCAGAATATTGAACAAACCGACGTCAACGACGAGTGCGATCAGGCCGACGATGCCGAACTTGGCAATCTCTCGGAGCAATTCCTCGAATCGAGCCCACAGGGCACGCAGTCGTGTCACATGTGAAGGGTATCCCGGTATCGTCATCCAACGTGAGCCGAGTCCGTTCAGGTGTCGTGGGCATTGTGGGTGGGGGTCAATTGGCCCGAATGACTGCTCCGGCGGCCATCGCCCTCGGGGTCGAACTACGTGTTCTTGCACTTTCCGTGGATGAGAGCGCCGCCCAGGTCATCCCTGATGTCCGGCTTGGAGCGCACGATGATCTCCAAGCCTTATTGGCATTTGCCGAGGGCTGCGACGTGGTGACGTTCGACCACGAACACGTACCCGCCGCTTATCTCGAGGCCATTGAGCGGACCGGTGTTGCTGTTCGCCCGGGGCCCAAGGCGCTCGTGCACGCGCAAGATAAGGCTCTAATGCGTGAGGCGCTGTCAGCTGCTGGGCTCCCCGTGCCCCAATGGCGAGTGGTCGATGATGTCGATCAATTAGTGGGGTTTGCTGACGGAGTCGGTTGGCCGATCATTCTCAAGACCTCGCGCGGCGGCTACGACGGCCGCGGTGTCTGGGTACTCCGGTCTCCCGACGACGCCAGCGACGTGATGTCCGGGTCTGTGCTGTCAACGGGGGCTGTGTGGCTTGCGGAAGAACTCGTGGACTTCACCCAAGAGATTGCGGCTCAGGTTGCCCGATCGCCACATGGTCAGGCTGTGGCTTATCCGATCGTGCGCACCGTGCAGTCCGATGGCATGTGCGCGGACGTAGTGGCGCCGTGTCCGGATCTCAGTGAGGAGCGGGCGATCGAGGCGCAGGAGATCGCGCTTCGCATCGCCGAGTTGCTCGATGTCACCGGCATGCTGGCGGTTGAGATGTTCGACACCCCAGCGGGACTCATCATCAACGAGCTCGCGATGCGTCCACATAATTCCGGTCACTGGTCCATAGATGGTGCTGTGACCTCCCAGTTTGAGAATCATCTGCGCGCAGTGCTTGACCTGCCCCTTGGCGCCCCGGATCTTCTTGCGCCGTATGCCGTTATGGTCAACATCGTGGGTCAAGAAGGCGACGGGCTCTCGCCGCTGCATACGGCACTTCGACACGTACTCGCGCGTGACCCTGGCCTTCGAGTGCATCTGTACGGCAAGGAGATTCGACCACGACGCAAGTTGGGGCATGTGACCATCGTGGGGGATGATGTTCGGGTCCTGCTTGAGCGGGCGCATCACGCGGCCGATTATTTGTCTGGAGCGATCGATGAGTGACGCAGCTTCGTCAGATGGCGCCGCCGTGCAGGTGGCGATCATCATGGGCAGTGATTCGGATTGGCCGGTCATGCAAGCAGCCGCAGCCGTATGCGAAGAGTTTGGTGTCGCGTATGAAGCCGAAGTTGTCTCCGCGCACCGGATGCCACGCGAGATGGTCGATTACGCATCGTCCGCAGAAAGTCGCGGACTGCGTGTGATCATTGCTGGCGCCGGTGGCGCGGCACACCTGCCGGGAATGGTCGCTTCGCTCACTCCGCTTCCCGTCATCGGAGTCCCGGTGCCGCTGAAGGCCCTTGATGGAATGGATTCTTTGCTCTCCATCGTGCAAATGCCCGCGGGCGTTCCGGTGGCCACTGTCGGCATCGGCAACGCGCGCAATGCGGGATTACTGGCCATGCGCATTCTCGGTGCTAGTGATGCGGCGTTACGTGAACGGATCACCGCTTTGGCCGCCGAGACCAATGCGAGAGCGAAGTCAGCCACGTTGGAGTTGCCGCAGCCATGAGCGAGCCGCCGACACTGACCTCACGAATTCTTGAGGGCAGTGTCGGTCGCGATCGTGTGCTCGACTTTGTAAAGGTTGCGGCACTCGCGCTTGTCGTTATTGGCCATCAGGTCGCTTGGACCACATTTCCGGATGGAACTGCCAGCAACACCTTGGACGTAGCGCCTTCGCTGTGGTGGATGTCGTGGGCTCTGCAGTGGCTCCCTGTGTTCTTCTTTGCTGCAGGAGTCGGACTGCGAAGTTCGCGTGACGCGGGTCGCCCATGGGCTGACGTCGTGCGCTCGCGAGCGACATCTTTGTTAGCGGCGGCACTGCCGTTGATCTTTGTGAGCCTGGTACTGACGGCGTTGATCGCGGCCTGGCGCCCGAGTCTGGCCCAGGCAGCTGGAGTCATCACCGTGCAACTGCTGTGGTTCGTCGGCGTATACATCTTGGTCGTTTTGGTCTCGCCAGTCATTTTGCGACTACACGCAATGTGGTGGGTCCTCGTGCTCATAGCGCTAGTTGTGGCAATTGACCTCCTACGGATACATATCGACGATCGGTGGGGCTGGCTCAATCTGATCGTTGTCTGGTCGGTATTCGCGCTCGTAGGCGCGCAACGCGACCGTTGGGCGAGACTCCCACGGATAGTTCTTACTGGGTGCGCCGTGTTAGCACTCGCGGGTTCTGCGTTGGCACTTGCAGTAGGCCCGTATTCCAAGGCCCTCATCACCGCCAATGCGGCACCTGGACTCTCAAATCTTGCACCGCCGACGATCGTGCTTTGTCTATTTGGCGTCGCGCAGATCCTGGTGATCCTTCTCGCATGGCGCGCTCTGGCTCGATGGCTCGACCGCGATCGTGTGTGGGTCCCCGTTGCAATCGCGGGTAGTCGCTCAATGGGCATTTACATCTGGCACATGCTCGTGACGAGCATCGTGATTGCCGTCTTGGTGCTCGCGGGAATTGCGCCACCATCTCTGAGTGTGGCGTGGTGGTTCCTGCATGGTGGATCGTTGGTAGTTGTTGTGGCCGTGTCGTGGTTCATTGCCGGGCCCGCACAGTTGCTGTCACGGTCAATGGCGACACGTCTCGCGCACACACCATGGAGATTCAGTGCCCCCGTGGTGGGTCTAGCCGCTCTGCTGGCCGCAGCGAGCGTCCTAGGCATTTCCGAATCCGGGCTCTATCCGTTCGTCGAGTTTCGCTGGGTCGCAGGTGTGCTCCCGTACTTCCCGCTCATTGCCATAGCTCTGGTGGTGTGCGGGCTCGTGGTTAGTGCGGGCCGAGGGCGGCCCAAACCTGAGCGGGGCACTGGTCCATGACCATGCGTACTCCTGCGATGACGGCCCGTTCAGCCGCAGCTTCGTCGATCACATGGAGTTGAAGCCAGATCGTCGGCGCGCCAATCGAGATAGCCGCATCCACGACCTCGCCAGCGCGGTCTGAATTAACGAAGACGTCGACTACGTCAGGAACACCTTCTGCAGCTGCGGCATCGTCAAGAGTTCGGTAGCCCTTCTCGCCGTGTACATCACGTCCCATCGGGTGAATGGGCACGATACGACAACCGCGGCTCTGCAAGAACTTCGCGACGCTATATGCGGGCCGATCGGGGTTATCGCCGAGTCCGACGATGAACCATAGGGCGGCGTCCTTGAGGATTGCCCTGACTGAGTCAGCGCTGCCGTACAGATCATCGCGCGAGATCGTCATGCGTGTGGCCGACCCAGCGCGCGGTAGGTCCAGCCAGCCTCGCGCCATGATTGCGGATCAAGCGCATTGCGGGCGTCAATCAACTGTGGCTTGCTCACGACCTTGCGCACATCGAGAGGATGGAGAGCACGGTATTCACGCCACTCAGTCAGGTGCAGCAACACATCACTGCCCTTCGCAGCTTCCATTGCCGTCTGCGCGTAGTCCAATTCCGGCCACTTCGCTCGTGCGTTGGCGGTCGCTCTGGGGTCGTGCACCTTCACAATGGCGCCCGCGTCGTGGAGCATCTGTGCCACGTTGAGCGCCGGGGAGTCTCGTACGTCGTCGCTGTCGGGCTTGAATGCAGCGCCCCAGATGCCAACTCGTGCTCCGGAGAGCTCGCCGCCTAAGACCTCACGCGTGAGGTCTACGGTGCGACCTCGGCGACGCAAGTTGATGTCCTCGACATCGCGCAAGAACGACACTGCCTGGTCTACTCCTAGTTCCTCAGCGCGTGCCATGAATGCACGGATGTCCTTGGGCAGGCACCCTCCGCCGAATCCGAGTCCCGCGCGCAGAAAGAGCGAGCCGATCCGCGGGTCATGGCCTAGGGCATCCGCTAGCGCCGACACATCTGCGCCGCTCGCCTCGCATACTTCGGCCATAGCGTTGATGAAGGAAATCTTTGTGGCCAGAAATGCGTTGGCCGAGACCTTCACAAGCTCGGCAGTAGCGAAGTCTGTCTCGATGACCGGCACCTTTGCCTCGATCAGCGAAGCGTAGATCTCACGCAGGATCTTCGAGTCTTCGCGTGAAGTGGTGGCGATGACGAGTCGATCCGGTCGCACCGTATCTGCGACGGCACGACCTTCCTGCAAAAACTCCGGGTTCCATGCAAGTCGGGCGGGTGTGCCTTCAAGCCGCTGCATAATCGCCGACGCTGTGCCGACCGGCACGGTGGACTTGCCAACGATTAGGCACGGACGGTCGATGTGGGCGAGTAGAGACTCGATCGACCCCCAGATCTGCGACATGTCGGCCGCGTAGGAGCCCTCGCGCTGCGGGGTCCCGACGCAGACGAAGTGCACGTCAGCGAATGCGGCCGCTTCAGCGATGTCGGTCGTGAAGCGAAGTCGGCCGCTGGCCAGAGCACGGCTGAGCACCTCGTCTAGCCCAGGCTCATAAAACGGCAGGGAGCCTGAGGCAAGAAGCGCGATCCGTTCGGCGTTGAGATCTACTGCGACGACGTCATGGCCGAGGTCGGCCATGCACGCGGCGTGAGTTGTGCCGAGATAGCCGGCTCCTAGTACCGAGATGCGCACAGAGGAGAGCCTAGCGAGGTCGCTTATCCGGGCCCGCGAAGGAATCCAGCGCCCCACGAGGCATGCATTGTCGCGAACACCATCGGCAGGCGTCGCCACACGGGGAATGGCTCTATTCGGGTGGCCCGCGCGGTGGCGACGAGCGAAGCCACGACGTAGACCGCAGGCGCGCTGAATCCGAGGACAATCACGGCTGGCTGTCCCACGATGAGTCCCACCAGACCGATGAGCGTGCCCACGGAGACCCCGACGAGGGTGATTGGTGGGGCGAGATAGCGCAACGACACCGTGCTCGGGTCTCGACGAGCAATTTCACGGCGCCAGCGTCCGTATTCGTGGTACTGCTTCGCAAGGGCTCGTACGCTCGCGCGCGGGCGGTAAGTGACCTTCATATCTGGCGTGAACCAGATCTCACCACCAGTGGACCGAATGCGGTGGTTCATTTCCCAGTCCTGTGCACGAACCATCGACTCGTCGAATCCGCCGACGCGTTCGATCGCAGACTTGCGGAAACAGCCGAGGTAAACAGTGAGAGCAGGCCCGGCCTCACCGCCAATGTGGAATGCAGCGCCACCCACACCGAACCACGACGTCATCGCAGCGGCAACAGACTTCTCAAAGTTGGTGACGCCCTCGGCTGCCATGATTCCGCCGACATTGTCGGCGCCTGTCGCTTCAAGCGTTGCGACGCCGGTACGCACATAGTCGCGTGGAATGAGTGCATGGCCGTCTACACGCACAATGACGTCGTACTGGGTCAGCGCGATGGCGGCATTGAGTCCAGCAGCGGTGCGACCAGTCGGACTGTCGACAGTTCGTACACGTGAATCGATCGTCGCGAGTTCTGCTGCGACGTCGTTGGTGCGATCACGCGAAGGTCCAAGTGCCAGAACTACTTCGATCGGTCCGTCGTAGTCCTGGTCGAGAATATGCGCAACTGCCTCCGCTAGGTGGAGTTCTTCATTGAGTACCGGCATGATGACTGAAACTCCTTGCGAACCCATCAGGAGCAGGTGACCTTGTCGGCCGTAGTGGGCGCAGTGATCGGATCAACGGCATCAGCACGTACTTTGATTGAGTCGACCGACGTCTGATCAGCGCCCACGATGATGGTGAGCATGTCTAGGCCCGCAGATTCCTGGATGGTGGCACCCTCGGTGCTTATCGTGCCCTTGATGGCGTAGGCCACGGCCTTGGCAATCGCGTCGTCTCCAGAGGCGTACTGGACAACAGAAGTTGTGTAGTCGGACGTCGGGGCATCGTCAATAACTTGCACAGCGAAGCCCAGTTGGCTCAATGCTTCCGCAAGGGCGCCACCTTTGCCCGCAATGCCGCTGCCGTTAAGAACGCGTACCGAGACATCGCCAGGAGCCACGGGTAGTTCGGGTGCCTTCGTTGCCTTGGGCGCGATGTATTGGGTGTCGGATTTCATGCTTGCCCACAACGCGGATGCCTTTTCTTGGTCGATAACGACATTTTCTCCATCACCCCGTGCCAACCAAGGGACCGTAAGGAAGCCGATGTTTTCCGGTGAGACCGTTTGAGCACTCAGTGCAAAGTCACGCAGGTTATTGATGTCGCCGAGCTGTGGATCGGTTGTTATCGACTGCGTAGCGGACTGCAGAACGCCGAAGAGTTTCACCGGATTCAGTAGCAACTGGGTCGATGTTGCCGTGCGGATCATGGATGAAAGGAAAGCCTGCTGACGCTTGATGCGGGCTAAGTCGGAGCCATCGCTAAGAGTCTTGCGGGCCCGGACGAATCCGAGCGACTGCTCTCCATTGAGGAGACTTGTGCCAGCGGGCAAAATCAATTTGCTGTCTTTGTCGTTGACGGCTTGGGTCAGACACATCTCGACTCCGCCGAGAGAATCAATGACATTCTTGAAGCCCGCGAAGTCAATCACGAGGAAGTGGTCGATCGGCACGCCTGTGAGTTCCTCCACCGCTTTTGCGGTGCAACCGGGCCCGGCCATCTCGAAGGCAGCGTTGAACTTGGACTCATATCCGCCCACAACTTGGTCGGAGCCCTCGCGGCGGCAGGTGGGAAGAGTAATCCAGGTGTCACGCGGGATGCTGACGGCAGTTGCCCAGGTCCGGTCAGCCGAAAGGTGCAGCAGAATCGTGGTGTCTGCGCGCGCATTGGAATTGATAACGGGGTCGCCGTACTTGTCGTCACCGGGACCCGTACGTGAATCGCTACCCATGAGCAAGATGTTCTTGGCCGTGTACGAATTCGTCACCGGATCCACTAGGGCGCTCGTGGGTCTCGGGGCGTCACCGCTGGTGTCGAAGCCCGCGATCTTGATGTTGCTGCCGAGCTTCGAGGTCATGATCTGGAGCCCAGCCCCCGTGATCGAGGCGACGACCACGACCGCTGACAGGATCGCCAGGACAACCATCGGCCAGCGGCGTCGGCGGGGGGCGGTGGTGTCAGACACAGGACTCCTCACGGGGATTGCTCAATCGTACGTTGTGGCGACCCTAGGACGCCTGTCCGACCCAACGGGTTCCGTGAGCCGTAGGCCCACCCGCCCCTAGCTCTCTTGGGCGGCGCGCCTGATACTGAAGTGACACAGAGCAACTTATGGTGTGAAGTTGACGAGTCGTCGGTGAACTATGCCCAAGGGGGCATAGGGCCCGGCTACTGCCGTTCGTCATGAGGTGAGGAGTCCAAGTGCGGGTGCATAGGTGGGTAGCGGCGGGCGCAGCAGCGCTCATCGTGCCGACCATGCTCACGATCCCAGTCTGGAAGACCGAGCGGCCTGCCGTCCGGGCCACAGTGACCTACCTGAACCTCTCTGGCATAGATGCGGCGGCCCTAGAGTCCACGCCGGCCCCTGGGGACCCCATTGCCGGTGAGTCCGTCGAGTTTGCGTCGTTCATGGAGGAGTCCACCCATGACGAGTCCACCCATGACGAGTCCACCCATGACGAGTCCACCCATGACGAGTCCACCCATGACGAGTCCACCCATGACGCTTCTGCTGTCCCGCTCCATCCAGCCGTCGTTACTGCGCCAACGAGCACCGGAGAGTTCTCGCTTGTGGGCGTTGTGGCCGACTCCACGCTTGACCCGAACTCCCGAATCATCGTGCGAGTCCAGACCGCAGGGACCTGGTCGGGGTGGCAGAGTCTGCCGGTCAGTGACCACGGTCCTGACCCCGACACAGCAGAGGGTCGACGAGCTCGTTCGACTAGCGAACCCCTGATCGCCCCAGACGCGCAAGGAGTGCAAGTTCGGATCGACACCCCCGATGGCACGGTGCCCGAGGGCACTTCGATCGCGTTGGTGCATAGTCCCGTGACTCCGGACGATGCCGCCATCGGTCAGCCAAACACAACGTTACTCAACACGGTAGAGGCGTCTCCCTCGATGCCGCACATCGTTACGCGTGCGCAGTGGGGCGCCGATGAGTCCATGGTTCGCGACGCGCCGGAATTCTCCGACACCATCAAGGTGGGGTTCGTCCATCACGTTGTGCAGTCGAATAACTATTCGCCGTCCCAGTCCGCGGCCATTATGCGTGACGTCTACTCATGGTTTGTTGATGGCGAGGGCGTCAACGATTTCGGATACAACTTCATGGTGGACAGATTCGGTCGGATCTTCGAGGGGCGAAAGGGCAGCATCGAAGGTGCTGTCATAGGCGCGCACACATCCGGCTTCAATCGAGATTCGTTCGCGGTGTCTTTCCTCGGAAACTCGGATAACCTCAATCCCAACAAGGCACAGGGGCAGAAAATTATTGACGCCTACGGGCGCATCATGTCCTGGAAACTTGCCCAGCATCACCGCAATCCATTGGGCACTGCGGTGCTGACGTCGGCAGGACCAGGTCCTGGTCAAGGCACGACGTCAATGTATTGGCCCGGCCAGAAAGTTCGCGTTCCCACGATTCTCGGCCATGGCGGTATTGGCAGTACCGCCTGTCCGGGCAAGTTTTTACAGGGCTCACTTGATGCGATTCGCACATCCGTCGCACAGAAGATGGGTGCGATGTTTTATAGCCCGACAGTCTCGGGTCGGGACTGGGGATCTGCAACCGACATGATTGTGCAGGCTAGAGCCACAGTGGATACTGCGTGGAAGCTGCGGATTCTGTCTGCTTGCGGGGATCTAGTGAACACACTTACCGGAAGTGCCGTGGGCGGATCGATACTCTCGGCGGCATGGGACGGCAATGATGAAGCCGGTAAGCCAGTTCCGCCAGGTACGTACCGATTCGAATTAGCGGGAAACAGCGGGACCGACGACCCCCTGCCGTGGACCGGATTTGGAGTCATTGCGTCGACGGCAACTTCGCCGGTAGATCCTTGTGCACCCCCTGATGCATTTGCCATCAACGGCACGGGCTACGGACACGGGGTTGGGCTGTCTCAGTGGGGTGCGCTTTCGATGGCTCGCGAGGGCTGGGCGGTCGACCGGATTCTCAAGCATTACTACACCGGCACAACTGTGGCGACTGTTGACGACAACGTGAATCTTCGCGTGGGGTTGATGACTCAAGCCGCTGTCGTGCGGTTAACGATGGAAGGCGATGCAGTTTCGTCGTTGAACATCGGTTCGCGTGTGTTACGCATTCCCGCTGGAGCTGTCATCAACACCAAAATTGTCGACGGGAAAGTCCGGGCCCTACTGCGGACTGCTGCAGGGGTCACGTCTCTAGGCTCCGCACTCAAGGTGACTCTCACACCCAGTGATGGTGTCGTTAACGTGGTCGGTCCAGGACAGGATCTGACGACGGGAGGCCGCTACGCACACGGCGCAATCGAGATTTCGGCCGCCTCAGGCGCTACTCCGAGTCTCACTGTTGTAAACATCGTTAATCTTCATCGTGACTACTTGCTGGGAATCGCAGAAGTTGTCCCGACATGGCCGCAGGCTGCCTTGCGTGCTCAGGTAATTGCTTCGCGTTCCTACGCCCTATATGCCTATTCGAAGGGTATTCGAGCAGATTGTCGTTGTCACCTCAATGACGGCGATGCCCCGTACTTCGACCAGACCTATCGTGGCGTTGAGGTCGTGGAAGGTGTGGGTGGCGCGAACTGGGCCAAAGCCGTCGACTCCACAGAAGTAGGCGACACGCAAGGAAGAGTAGTTCTCTATCAGGGAGAAGTGATTCCGGCGTTCTATACCGCTTCTACCGGCGGGCGAACCATGTCTGCAGGTGATGTGTGGGGCGGTGCGACTCCATGGGCAGTGAGTGTGGATGACGCATGGAGTCTGAAGGCGCCAGAAAACCCCTACCGCTCTTGGTCCGCCACTGTCTCGCAGGCGGAAATGGCAGAGCTGTTTGGCCTATCCGAGGTGATGCGGGTTCGTGTGACCTCACGCTTTGATTCAGGAGCGCCGAAGATATTCACGGCAAGTGCACGGGATGGTTCGACGGCTCGAATCGCGGGAATTGAACTTCGCTCACACTTTGGTCTCCTCTCTGCGTACATCACCGGGGTGCGGGGTGTGACTGGTGGTGCACCCGAGCCCCCAGTCGTGCGCGAAGTGACACTTGAAGTGTCCCCTGCCGCACCGCGAGAAGGTAATGACGTGTCCTTGGTTGGGCAGGTTGCTCCGCAAGGGGCTGGGCTTACTGTGATTCGGCAGGTGCGTTACCAAGGCGCGACCACTTGGACTGATCGCGCCAGCTCAACGACGGATGCCGACGGCAACTATTCATTCACCATTGGAGCAATCACCTCTAGCGGTGACACCTACTCGTGGCGTGTCGTCGTGTTGAGCGGCTCCACCGTCATCGCAACAAGTCCAATTCGAACAGTTACTGTTCTTTAGAGACGGCGCTTACGTGCTCAATTTCCATGCGTGACGTGCGCAGGGCGGGGTCTTCGTGTGCCACGATAACTACCGAACCATCAACGACAAGCGGCACGGCAAGTGCTGCGAGCCAACCTGCAGCCATTGCTAATCCCGTGTGCGCGTCAGACACCGGGTCAACTGCCAAAAGTCGCCCGCCCTTGCCCAACCGCCACGCATCTGCGAGTACCTGCGCAACCGACATGACCTCGCCTGCATCGAGCACTGTTCCATCGGCCAGAAGCATGGCCGGATCGGTGAGGGCAGGTGTACTGATGGGCGCGAAAATGTCCGGGTGATTTCGCGCTGGTAGGGCGAGTGGGCTCAAGTCGACCTCTAACACTTCGAGCGCAAGCTCAGACGATGGAGCTCCCTGGCCCACGATCGCGAGTCCTGCCCTTCCTGCGTAATCAGGAGCGGCGATGGCGCGAACCGACCAGCAGGCACCCAACCAGACTGCACGCTGCCAATGCATCGGCAGGTGCAATGCCACGGTATCGCCAGGCTGGATGTCGTAGTCGTCCCGGAGAAGGCCAGCGCACTTCGCAACACCGTTGAGCAGGGTCGCGCGGGACAACTCGACTCGGTGGCCGTACGTGTCCTCATACCAAGTAATGAAGGGTTGACTCCGATCGCCGCCACGGTGCATGGCGGCGTATGGAGTCACAATGCGGTCGTCGCTTAAGCCCACACGCCGGACGTTAGCGCGGAGAGGAGGCTCGCGTATGGCACAGTGGCAATGTGACTGAAGCCGTGCTGCTCGTGGGCGGGCAAGGGACCCGCCTGCGGCCCCTGACCATGGAGACTCCCAAGCCCATGCTGCCGGTCGCCGGAGTACCGGTGACTGAGCATCAAATTGCGCGAGCACGTGAGGCCGGTGTCACGCGGATCATCCTCGGTACCTCGTATCGCGCCGAGGTCTTTGAAGAGTATTTCGGAGATGGTGCCCGATTCGGAGTCGAACTTGTATATGTCACCGAGGAAGAGCCGCTCGGTACAGGCGGAGCCATTCGCAACGTTGCGGACTATTTGCAGAGCGGACCCGATGATCCGGTATTGATCTTCAACGGCGATGTCCTATCAGGTGTAGACCTGCGTGGGCTGGTTAACCGTCATACGTCCGACGATTGTGCTGTGACTTTGTATCTCACTCGAGTAGAAGACCCGCGTCCATACGGGCTGGTACCGACCAATGCTCAAGGTTGGGTGACCGGATTTTTGGAAAAGCCAACGAGTCCTGAGGAGATCGTCACCGATCAGATCAACGCTGGAGCGTACGTCTTCCGGCGTTCGGTGATCGATCAGATCCCCCCCGGCCGAGTAGTGTCAGTTGAGCGCGAAATATTCCCCGCTTTGGTCGCCGATGGCGCTCGCGTCGCGGGTCACGTGGATAACGGATACTGGCTCGATCTCGGCACGCCGATGGATTTTGTGCGCGGATCCTGTGACCTCGTACTGGGCGTTGCTCCTTCGCCCGCTCTTCCCGGTCCGATTGGCGAGAGTCTGGTGCTCGCTGGAGCCCGTGTGGGAGAGGGCGCTGTTATCTCGCATGGCTCGGTTGTGGCGGCCGGCGCTGTTGTCGAGCCCGGTGCCGTTGTGGCTGGTTCAGTGATCATGGCCAATGCATTCATCGCTGCCGGGGCAAAGGTCTACGGCAGTGTCATTGCAGATGGCGCCCACATCTCCAGCGGAGCCAGTCTCCACGGAGTAGTAGTTGGGCCTCGCGCCGTTGTCGGCGCCCTCAACGAGCTTCGAGAAGGTGCCCGCGTGTGGCCGGATACGAGACTCGCCGACCTCTCGGTCCGGTTTAGTTCCGACCGCTAAGCGAACGAACTTACAGCAGGAAATCGGACACGTTGAGCGTCTGACGCGGTTCACTCTCACTGGCGGCATAACCCACTGCCACCGCTCCAAGCGGTTGCCAGGTGGAAGGGAGTGAGAGGGTCTCGCGCACCACGTCAGAGCAAAACATCGACGAAGAGATCCATGCTGAACCAATGCCATGTGCGGCGAGTGCAACTAGGAGAGATTGCACGGCCGCTCCACCGGCGGCAATAAACATGTCGCGCTCCGAAGATGTCCTGCCTGCATCAGGGTAGATATGTGCGTGGTCGAGTGAGACAAATGGCATCAGCAGCACTGGCGCTGAGCGCAAGAGATCTCCACGAGCCAATCGCTTGGCAACAGATTCATCTGAATATCCGTCAAGCTCGCGTAGATCACGCTCCCATTGCGTGCGCATAGCATCAAGCAAAACGGGACGTTTCTCGTTGTGTATGCGCAGGAAACGCCACGGCTGTGTGTGGTGGGGCGCTGGAGACGTTATCGCTTGAGCGACCGCCGCTTCGATGTGGATATCTTCGACTGCTCTCGCACTGAAACGGCGGACAGTGCGACGCCTTTCGATGGCCGTCTGAGCGCCGACTTCCATAGCCTCGGCAGTGCCCAGCCAGAAGAGATCCTCGCTACTGGACCGAATGAGAGTCCGAGCACCGGGCCCATTCTCTTCGCTAGTCCACGCCTGCATCCCACGTACTACCGCCACGGGCATACCGGAGTCTTTGCCTTTGACGAGGTCCGAAGCAGCAGCGATTTCGTCGGCGATCGCAACGATAGTCATCTCCAGCGGATGACCAAACGAATCTACGCGTCCGCGATGGTCTTCAAGAGGGCGTATTCCTGCACAGCCGATTGCTGCATCTGTCACACCTTCACGCCAGGCCCGGCCCATCGTGTCTGTAATGATCACGCCTAGACGAAGCCCACTCGCCTCTTGAAGCGCACGCCGCAGTTCGCGAGCCGAATGATCAGGATCCACAGGAAGCAGGACGACCGTATCTTGTTCGGTGTTGCTCGCGTCGACACCTGCTGCGGCCATGATCAGCCCATGTCGTGTTTCCACTATGCGAGTGATGCCCCGTGGTGTGTGCTTGGTCGCTACGACGCGCACCGACTCATGGGTGATCGCAGCTTCACGATCTGAGCCAGAAATCACGCGGCCCTCGGCTTTGCTCACGATCTTGCTCGTTACAACAAGAATGTCGCCGTCGCGAAGTCCGGTCGTGCCATCTGCCCAGGTTGTAGCCGGAAATTGTGCTGCGCAGAGCGCTGCCAAGTCATCGTCAGCACAGATACGTGGAAGGCCGGAGATGCCCACAACTTGCAGAGTCATGCGCGAGTGAGGTTCGCGAGATCTATGGCTCTAGCGGCCATTGCTGCTGTTGCGTCAAGGTCACTCATCAGGAGTGGTACTGCAACGCATCCAATTCCCAGTGACTCGACCACCGAGACAATCTCGGAATCGGAGGTATCTACGAGCCATCCATCAAGCAAATCTGAGCCGTAGTGACGGGCAACTGCCTCCGTCGTCGTCTCAACACCGATCGCGCGCAAGCACGCATCAGCCATGCCGCGGACCGGATGTCCGCCAATAATGGGGGAGACTCCGATGACAGGCGCAGCTGCGCGCGTGATCGCCTCGCGTATACCGGAAACCTGAAGGATCGTTCCAATCGAGACGACTGGGTTAGAAGGCGGGAAGAGAATTAGGTCAGCCGACTCGATCGCCTCAAGGACGCCAGGTGCGGGTCGTGCATCCTCCATGCCGATAACAGTGAATCCATGCGCTGGGATTGAGGCCCGCCAGCGAATCCACCAT
>CAINMH010000095.1 GCA_903850745.1 uncultured bacterium | reverse complement strand
TCTTCGGACGCTAACACCCGTGACCCGCACCCCACCCGACAGCCGCCGAACATGGGATGGACATCACTGTTAAATCACGGTTTAGCTCGCAGGGACGAGCGTTCCTGTGAAGATCTGCCACGCGAGCGCAGACTTCGCGACCAGGCTCAAGATGATGTATGCCTTTTCGCCGGAGAGGTAGCTAATCGGGTTCTTCTTGTACTGCAGCCATTGCACGATGGCGAAGCAATTGAAGAAGATGAAGAGACTCGCGATGATTCCGTAGACAAATCCGGGAGTCGTGACAGTTGATTGGTTGTTCGGCCCGATCACATACAGCGCGATGATCAGCCACGGCACGACACCGGTGATGCAGCCGAAGAGGAAGGGCAGCATTCGGCCCTCGCCTGGCTTCTCGTACTTCTCCTGCAACCAGCCAAAGAGAATCATCGAGGCGTTGACACCAAAGATTGCGATGAGAGCAGCCGCTTCCGAGACGCCGCAGATCTGGCAGATCAACACGATCATCACCGAGCTTGAGATCGAGTATTCGACCCAGCGGAAGTAGTTGCGGCCCTGCGCGAGACCCCCGATATAACGCGCGTAGAACGGCGGGATGCTCACGACAAAGTGGAAGAGAGCCGACAGCAGGAAGAAGAGCGCAACGCCAATCGCAAGTGGAACGTCCAGGAGGGTCACCGGTGCGCTCGGCGTGGTGCCAGGCGGGCCATCCATGTAGGAGGTCAAGATCGGGATTGAGAAGTCGTTGGCGAGGATCAGCACCAAGACCGCCTGAACGAGGTGGAAGATGCCTGCGCCGATGTTCCATGCTCGTAGGCGACCTAGTCGCGGCTCCGCCGCGATTGCCGCTTTCACGTCGATGACTTGGCTCATGTCTGCGCTCCTTATGGTCCCCGGTGTTCCTTAAGTGTCGCCCGCAAATGGCAACCGTCAAGCCAACGCGCCCAATAGATAGGATGATGTCCTCGTGAAACTCGCCCTCAGCCTGGTTTCAGGCGCACTCCTGGCCTCCTCAGTGGTGGGTGTCAGCACTTCTGCCCACTCGATGCCACTACAAGTGCAAAAGTGGCGCGAGATCCAACCCAATAAGGTGCGCTTCATCCCTCAGATCGAGACCACCGACAAGGTCTTCTTCATCACCATTGATGACGGGTGGACCAAGGACCCTGCGGTCGCGAAGTGGGTGCGACAGACCCGTACCCCCATCACCGTGTTCCTGACTGCCGTCGCCAATCCGGAAGACACCTCAGACTTCTTCCGCACCGTGTCTCGATACGGCAGCGTCCAGAACCACACGCGTACGCATAAGTACCTGACCTCTTCTAGCACTGATGTCAACGACGAGGTGTGCAGGATTCAGAGCACCTACGCCAAGCGCTACGGCGAGCGGCCGTGGATGCTGCGTCCGCCGTACGGCAATGGTGGATGGCCGACGGCACCCCGCTCCGAACGTGACCGCATTTCTTCGGCGGTGGGTCCTTGCGGGATCAAGTACGTCGTCAACTGGTCTGCGCTCGTCAGCAATGAGGGAGAGTTCGCGAGCCAGAACGGCACTGACCGCATTCAAGCCGGCGACATTGTGCTTCTGCACTTCGTGCCAGGTCTACGTGATCAACTCGCCGCACTTGTCGAACGCGGCAGGTGGTCAGGTCTGAAGCCTGCGAACTTGGCTGACTACCTAAGGCGCCCAGCACCCCAGCAAAAAAGCGTCACAAGCCACCACGGGCGATGAGCCGACCCGCGATTACCGTTCGCAGAATTTCGTTGGTGCCCTCACCCACGATCATGAGCGGCGCATCGCGGAAGAAGCGTTCGGCATCAAACTCAGTCGAATAGCCATAACCACCATGGATGCGAATGTTCGTGAGTGCAACTTCCATCGCTACCTCGGAACAGAAAAGTTTGGCCATGCCGGCCTCAACGTCGGCGCGAGCGCCCGAGTCGTAGACCCGTGAAGCATGCAGCAGGAGTTGCCGAGCGGCAGTGATCTTTGTGGCCATGTCGGCGAGGTAATTGCCAATGGATTGATGCTCCCAGATCAGTTTGCCGAAGGACTCACGTTGCTGGGAGTAGGAGAGTGCATCGTCAAAGGCGGCCCGCGCAACTCCCGTGGCTCGAGCGGCCACCTGAATGCGCCCAATCTCGAGACCTCGCATCATCTGCGCAAAGCCCGAGCCTTCGATACCGCCCAAGACACTGTCGAGCGGCGCGCGATAGTCGGTGAATACGACCTCGCAACTCTCCACGCCCTTGTAGCCGAGCTTGGGTAGGTCATCCGAGATGCTCATCCCCGTGCCGGGTTCGATGAGCAGGATGCTCATGCCCGTGTGCGCCGGTTCGGCCGCCGGATCGGTCTTGCACAACAACGCAATGAGCCCCGCGCGCCGCGCATTGCTGATCCATGTCTTGGTGCCATTGACGACGTAAGAATCCCCCGACCGAAGAGCGACAGTGGTCATCGCTTGAAGATCAGACCCGCCACCTGGCTCGGTGAGTGCCATGGTCGCGCGAATCTCACCCGTGGCCAGGCGCGACAGATAGCGGTCCTTTTGTGCAGGCGTGCCGTAGGTAACGATCAACTGCGCAACGACGGAGTGGCCACCCATCGCCCCCGCCAACGACATCCATCCGCGCGCGAGTTCCTCGGTGATCACTGCGAAGCACGATGTGGAGACCGCACTGCCGCCGTAGTTCTCCGGGATGACCAACCCGTACACACCGAGCGCCTTCATGGTCTCGATCCACGCTTCTGGGTATTCATTCGCGTGCTCGACGTCGCGGACCCGGGGACGGACCTCGTCGTCGACAAACCGGGCAACCGTGGCGACCATCTCGGTCTCTTCGGGACTCAAGTCCCCCATCGCACACCGCCCGCTCACTAGACTGGTGCGAAATCTACCCCCAGAAGTCGGGATCACCATGAGCGACCGTACGAGCGTCTACATCAATGGGCAGTGGACCGCCCCTGCTGGCAATGGACGCATTGCAGTGGAGAACCCCGCGACAGAAAGCACCTTCGCCTACGTGCCTGAGGGAACCGCGGCGGATGTCGACAGAGCCGTAGCCGCTGCGCGAGACGCATTCCCTGCGTGGTCGCAGACGAGCCCCGCATATCGCCGTGATGTCCTGCAGGCTCTTGCTGACGGTATGGCGACCCGCACGCAGGAGTTTGCGGAGACCATCACGGCAGAGATGGGCGCTCCCGCTGGCATCGCCGCGGCGATTCAAGCCCCACTCCCCCAAACCATCGTACGTTCCTACGTCGACATTCTCGAAAACTTCGAGTGGTCCTACGAAGTGGGCAACACACTCGTGGCACGTGAGGCAGCCGGAGTTGTCGGCGCGATCACGCCATGGAACTACCCGCTTCATCAGATCATCTGCAAACTCAGCCCCGCGCTTGCAGCGGGCTGCACGTTCGTGCTCAAGCCGAGCGAGCTCACTCCGCTGTCTGCATACCTGCTCTTCGACGTGCTGCACGAACTCGGGCTTCCCCCCGGCGTCGTCAACCTCGTGCCCGGATATGGATCCGAGGTCGGTGCCGCGCTCGCCGGGCACCCCGGGCTCGATGTCGCATCGTTTACCGGGTCAGTGGCATCCGGCGCCAAGGTGGCAGAAGCCGCAGCACCCAACATCACCCGCGTCACACTCGAACTTGGCGGCAAATCTGCCAACGTGATTCTCGACGACGCCGACCTTAAACTCGCAGTCAAGATCGGCATCGCTAAGGCGTTCCTCAACTGTGGTCAAACGTGCACTGCGTGGACGCGCATGCTCGTGCCGTCTCACATGTACGAAGAGGCACTGCAGTTCGCTACAGGATTTGCCGAGTCCTACATCATGGGCGATCCCACGTTGACGACAACCAAACTAGGGCCCCTCGCGAGCAAGGCTCAGCGCGACAAGGTGCGCGGGTTGATAGATACGGCGGTGAGTGAAGGCGCACGCGTCGTGACCGGCGGATCAGCAGCTCCAGATGATTTGCCCGTCGGATACTACGTACGTCCCACAGTTCTTGCTGACGTACGTCCGGACTCGACGATTGCCCAAACCGAAGTCTTCGGTCCGGTGCTTGCAGTCATGTCGTACGACGGTGACGATGAGGCTGTTGCCATCGCCAACGACTCCGACTACGGCCTGCACGGTGGCGTCTGGTCTGCTGACATCGATCGAGCAATGTCGGTTGCGCGGCGGATGCGCACCGGGTCGGTCGACATTAATGGCGCGGCCTACAACCCGATCGCTCCCTTTGGCGGCTACAAGAAGTCCGGTTATGGCCGCGAACTTGGTGCCGCAGGTATGGACGAGTACCTGTCCTTGAAGTCCATCGGCCGACCGTGACCCCCACCCTCGGACTGGACGCCTACACTCGACACTGCCGCCGATGAGAACTGGAGACGCCATGTCCGTCACCGCAAACCCCGAAGAGGGCAAGCGCGCATTCGACCTCGACCGAAAGTATGTATTCCACTCCTGGAGCGCCCAAGCGACGCTTAACCCGATGGTTATCGCGGGCGCAGAGGGCTCCTACATCTGGGATTACGACGGCAACCGTCTCCTCGACTTCTCGTCACAACTCGTCTACACCAACCTCGGCCACCAACATCCAAAAATCGTCGCGGCGATTCAAGAACAAGCTGGTCGTCTCGCCACAGTTGCGCCGCAGCATGCCGTCGCTGTGCGCGGCGAAGCGGCCAAGCGCATCATCGATGTATCCAATGACAATTTCACTCAAGTCTTCTTTACTGGCGGCGGTGCTGAAGCGGTCGAGAACGCGATTCGGATGGCACGACTCCATACGGGTAGGCGCAAGGTGCTCTCCTACTACCGCAGCTACCACGGCAACACCAGCACAGCGATCGCTGCGACTGGAGACAGCAGACGCTGGCCCAATGAAATTGCCCCAGACCATGTCCATTTCTTCGGTCCGTTCCTGTACCGATCAGCATTCCACGCCACATCAGAAGCAGAGGAATGCCAGCGCGCGCTTGAATACCTAGAGCAGACGATTGTGCTTCAAGGTCCGGCCACGATCGCGGCAATCTTGATGGAGACCGTTGTTGGCACTGCCGGAATCATTCCCCCACCACCGGGCTATCTCAATGGCGTTCGCGACCTCTGCGATAAGCACGGCATCGTCATGATTTGCGATGAAGTCATGGCGGGCTTCGGTCGCACAGGCAAGTGGTTTGCCTACCAGAACTACGACGTGAGCCCAGATCTTGTTACTTTCGCCAAGGGCGTCAACTCCGGCTACATCCCCGTAGGTGGCGTCATCATCTCTGAAAAGATCGTGGCGACCTTCCAGGATCGCGTGTTCCCGGGTGGCCTTACTTACTCAGGACATCCGGTCGCGATGGCGTCTATCTGTGCCGCGATTGACGCAATGCACGAAGAAGGCACCATGGAGCACGCCACCAAAATTGGGCAAGATGCAATTGGGCCAGCGTTGCGCGGCCTTGCCGAACGACACCCCATCGTGGGCGACGTACGCGGCTTGGGTGTTTTCTGGGGACTCGACCTAGTCAAGAATCGCGACACTCGCGAACCAGCACTGCCGTACGCCGCGCCGCTGAGTTTCAACGGTGGCGACAACGCAGTGGCTAAGGCGTTCGCCGAGGCAAAGAAGCGCGGGCTGCTGCTGTTCCCGGCAGGCAACCGACTCCACGTCGTTCCACCGTGCAATGTGAGTGCGTCAGAAGTCGAAGCGGCCATGGTGATTCTTGATGAGGCACTCACGGTTGCGGATCAGTACGCCAACTAAAATCTTTACGTGGGTTGATCGCTCCGACCGTTGCTCTGCCCCACCCAGGCATCCACGTCGTATCCGCGCCGCTCCCAGTAGCCGGGCGTGACTTCTGCCTGTACTTCCATGCCGCCTAGCCACTTCAACGATTTGTAGCCGTACATCGGCGCAACGAGCAGTCGCACCGGACCGCCACGTTCGTGAGAGACCGGCTTGCCGTACATCGATGTAGCGATGAGGATGTCGTCGCGCTTTGCCTGATCCATCGTCAGAGATTCGTCATAGACACCATCGAACGACGTGATGCGCAGTGCGCCTGCATTGGAGTCGGACTTGACCTCGCGCAGCAGATCGCGCACCAGAACACCTGACCACGGCACTTGCGACACTCGCCATCCGGTGACGCACTGGAAGTCGCGGGTGAGTCCCGTCTGTGGCAATCCACGCAAGTCTGCCATCGAGAGCGTGCTCGCTGCTCCCACGAGACCACCCACCGTCATCGTCCAGTCAGCCGCTGCAACGACAGGAACCGGTTCGATGACTGAGTAGTACTCGAATTCATCGGAAGAGTCGAGTTGCGGTATCGCCGTCGGTGACTGTGATGAGGTCGACTGCGATGAGGTCGCCTGCCAGACCAATGCCCCGAGGCCACCTGCGGCGACAACACCGAGTCCGACACCCAGGAGCGAACGGCGACTAAAGCGGCGCTCATCGGGACGCCATGGAGTCTCGTTGTCAGCTTCAGGCCATTGGGACACGTTGCGAGTCTAGGTCGACTGGGCCGATGTTGCCCGTCTGCTTGGATGGCGTGGTGTCTGGATTCGCGTACGACGTCAATCATCGACTCGAGGGTCGCCTCGGTCGTACGGGCACGATCACGACCCCCCATGGCGTGATCCGAACGCCAGCTTTCATTCCGGTGGGCACAAAGGCCACCGTGAAGTCCGTGCTGCCAGAGTCGATGACCGACTTAGGTGCGCAGGCGCTGCTCGCAAATGCCTACCACCTCTATCTGCAACCGGGCCCAGACATTCTGGACGAAGCGGGCGGTTTGGGTGCCTTTATGAACTGGCCCGGACCGACGTTTACGGACAGTGGCGGCTTTCAGGTGCTCTCGCTCGGAGTCGGGTTCAAGAAGGTCCTCGCGATGGACGTGACTGGACACCAAAACGACGACGTGATGGCCGAGGGCAAGGATCGACTCGCGCACGTGGACGACGACGGCGTGACATTCAAGTCACATCTGGATGGCTCCATGCATCGGTTCACACCTGAGGTGTCGATGCAGGTGCAGCATCAAATCGGCGCCGACATCATGTTCGCCTTCGATGAGTGCACGACCTTGCTGAACACCCGCGGCTATCAAGAGCGTTCCCTTGATCGCACCTATGAGTGGGCGTTGCGGTGTATCGCCGAACACCAACGGCTCACACTGGCGCGGACGCATCGGCCATACCAAGCACTCTTCGGCGTAGTTCAGGGCGCTCAGTACGAGGACTTGCGGCGCAAGGCGGCTGGCGACCTCGGGGCGTTGGAGTTTGATGGCTTCGGCATCGGCGGCGCGCTGGAGAAAAGTCAGCTGGGAACGATCGTGGGCTGGGTGACTGAGGAACTTCCCGAGAACAAACCGCGCCACCTGCTGGGCATCGGCGAACCTGATGACCTCTTCGCTGCGATTGAGCAGGGGGCAGACACCTTCGATTGCGTCTCTCCATCACGGGTCGCCCGCAATAGCGCGGTGTATTCGACAGCGGGCCGATACAATCTACTGACCAGCGCCAATCGTCGACGTTTCGAGCCAATCGACGCAGACTGTTCGTGCTACACATGCACTCACTACACCCGCGCGTATCTCCATCACGGATTTAAGGCCAAAGAAATGATCGCCTCGACGCTGGCGACAATTCACAACGAGCACTTCATCGTGACTCTGGTCGACCGAATTCGCGCAAGCATCGAGAACGGGGACTTCGATGCGTATCGCACCGAGTTCGAAGGCCGCTACTACGCCGGGACGACTTCGTAGGTCGGTTCCTTGCGCTTGACGTAAGCAATCACCCGATAAGACACCGGCAAGAGAATGACCTCAACGAGCGTCTTATAGAAATAGCCGATCACTACGTAGAGCAAGAACTCGGTGCCGGTGATCACGCCAAGGAATGCGATCGTGCAGAAGACAACCGTGTCAGCGAACTCCCCCACGACAGTGGAGCCAAGGAGTCGAAGCCACAGGGCCTTTTCCTGCGTGCGCTCCTTGATTTTGACGAGTACGTACGAATTGAGTAGCTGGCCGACAAGGAACCCGCAGACACTGGCAAGCACAATTCGAGGTACGAAGCCGAGGATCGATTCGAATGCGGCTTGGTTTTCCCAGCCATCTGCTGCAGGTGAGATCTGGACCAGCCAGAAGACCAACGCCGCGAGAATCGACACGGCGAAACCCAGCACGATCGCGCGTCGGGTCGCCTTGAATCCGTAGACCTCACTGAGTACGTCACCCACGATGTAGACCAGCGGGAAGAGGAACGCGCCTCCGTCGACAATGATCGGCCCAAAGGTGATGAGCTTGACTGCACCCACATTAGAGATGAGCAGAAGGCCGACGAATAGGCCGACAAGAAGGGGATAGAAACTCCGCGTGGTTGAAGCGAAAGCGGCATGACGCGAATCAGTCACGATGATTATTTCCCGCGGCGGAGGAAGCGAGTCCAACGCCACGATCTACTGCTTTCCATGGACTTCACCCGAGAGTTGGCCTTGCCGAGTTGTTCTTTGGCATTCTTCAGCTCGCCACGAACCTGCGAGATCTCACTCCGAACCTGCTTGACCTCGTCACGAAGTTGTTTCACCCCATCCTCAGCACGCGCCGTGCGCGCTGCTAGGTCGGCATTGGCCTCGGCGACTCGCAGGGCGGATTGGGCGTATTCGTTGACCTGCTCTTCACGTTTGCGCAGCATTCTGGTGAGCACGTCGATTTCACGCGCCAATATCTCCAGAGCTTCGCTGTCTTGCGTCACGCGACTTCTCCTCGGCTCGGTGCGGACGACTTCTGCTGTCCCGACAATGTGGTGAGCATGGCATAGAGAGGGACGGTCACATCGTCCCACCGGCGAGTTGCCTGCACCCATTCGTAACCTGCTTGGGCGAGGGCATCGCGAGCAGAGTCGTCAGTGACCAACTCCTCAAGGACTTTGGCCAATTCCACATAGCTCGTCCCGGGGAAAGACCGGGCAACACCAGCCGACGCGATGTCCTTTAGCCCCTTGCACGAGGACACGACGACCGCCTTGCGCTGCGCCATAACTTCGAGTGGTTTAAGCGGACTCACCAAGTCGGTGAGCGGGCGGTTCAGGCGCGGGAAGGGCGCGATATCGATGCAGGAGTAGTAGCGCTCAATGTCCTCGTGTGGCACGCGACCGGTGAAGGTGACCAGGTCAGTGAGCCCTAAGCCAGCAGACATTCGGCGAAGATCATCGAGTTGGTAGCCATGTCCGATGATGAGCACGTGCATGCGGGACTTCAGGTGTCGCAATCGCGCCGTGGCGAGCAAGAGATTTTCGAGGCCTTCGTACTCCACGATGGACCCCGCGTATCCGATAACTACCTTGTCAGTTACGCCGAGCTCGGCGGCAAGTGCTTCGTCTCGTGGTTGTGGGGTGAATCGTTCCGTGTCAACCCCGTTGGGCACGACGATGATCTTGTCTTTCGACACACCACGTCGAACGAGCCAGTTCGCCAATTGATCGCTGATGGCGACAACTCCGTCCGCCGCCTTTGCGGCTTCCACTTCGAGTCGTAGGGAAGTGCCGAAGTCAGGCTCGCCTACTGATGCCGGCACGCGGCCCAGACGGGTAAGCGGCCACAGGCCACGAAGTTCATAAATGGACGGGAGATCAAGCGCGCGCGCTGCTTCAATCGTCGCAACTGCGTTGGAGGCCTCAGATGCAGCGTGGATGACGGACGGGCGCAATTCTCGAGCCAACTCGATCAGCCGATCGCGATAAATGTCAAGGTAGGCGATCGTGGTGCGATCAGCAGAGTCTTGGCCACCCAACCGCAGATAGGAAATGCCGTCTACTTCCGCGGCAGGCTGGTCATAGCCAGGCCGCGTGACGCCGATGGGATCCCAGTCCGCTCGTCGAAGCGACGTGAGCAGCCCGTGCGCGCGGACCGCGTAGCCATTTGACGTGTCCGGGCGAGACCAATGCAACACGTGTAGTCCGCGATTGGCGATGCAAGATTCGAGTGGCGCGATCGAAGGAATACGCCATGGAACTCCCGCTGGCATGGCGTCATACAGCGCCGCTCCGGGATCGATAGTCACCTACGCGACGATACCGGGCCTAGTGGCACGTGCAGCGCTTCTCCAGCGGAACGTTGGCCATAACCTCATCGGCATGATCTCCGCAACCCGACCACGTGGTCTTGCCGCAACCAGAACAGGGGACAGGGCTACACATCGAAAACTCCTCATCGGTTGGCCAAGACTCAAGTCGAGGGTACCCCTGCGGCGGCTTGCCGACATTGTGGCCCGACCGGGAAATGACCGGACTTACCTACCGATATGGGTCGCATGCGCGCGAAATGGGTCCACACTGGAGAGGGAATTGCAGAGTCAGGAGGCGAGTTATGGGTAACACCGGTGCAGTCATGGTGGGGTACGACGGTTCGACGATGTCGCAGACAGCGGCGCACTGGGCGGCTCGCGAGGCCGTTGCCCGTGGATTGCCGCTCGTGTTGGCGCATGCGTTCACTCCGCCCATCGGTGGATTTTCTGATGGCTACATCAGCAGCGTCGGCGCCGACGTTGTCGCGACGATGCAAGAGAGCGCAGACGCGTCACTTCTCGAGATGGTGGCCGCCCTCGCAGCAGCGCATCCCCAGCTAGACGTGCGACATCAAGTTCTTGTCGCAAGCCCGTCAGCAGCACTCATCGAAGCAAGCAACGACGCGACACTTCTAGTAGTGGGTTCACGCGGGCTGGGTGGCTTTCGCGGATTGATTCTCGGATCGGTCGGCGTGCAGGTCGCTACACATTCACAGTGTCCGACAGTGGTTCTTCGCGGCGAGCCCTCGCCATCTGCAGACTGTGTTGTCGTCGGCATCGATAACTCCCCGCTGAGCGCTCCCGCGCTTGAGTTCGCTTTCGACTTCGCTAGTCGACACGGCTTGCGGCTTCTTGCCGTACACGCGTGGGACATCTCCACGCACGACGTCCTAGGGACCACCGCGACCATGCCGGTGCCCAATTTGCAAGAACTCGGCGCGGACGAGGAGCGCATGGCTTCGGAGGCGCTCGCAGGCTTCCGGGGTAGCTACCCCGATGTTGACGTGGAAGAACATCTCATCAAAGGCAATACGGCGAAGGCCATTGTGGAGGCAGGGAAGAATGCCGCGCTGATCGTCGTTGGTTCTCGAGGCCGCGGCGAACTGGCGGGTGCAGTTCTGGGCTCGGTCAGCCAGTCGGTCCTACACAAAGCCAAGATTCCAGTGGCAGTGGTGCACCGCTAACAGCCGGGGTGGTTGAGTACCGCCTATGGAAAAGCCTGCTGTGGTTCTGCCGGAGTCAGCCCTGCACGACGCCATGCTTCGCCGGCTTCATCGCCGCGCCGTCGCAAGTGGGCGCATCGTCGTGCCGGCCGTACCTGGAATGCTCGAGGACTACGTCGCCATGTGCGACCGCGCGTTTGCGGCTATTGGCGTCAACTTCACGCCCGACCAACTCACGCACTTGCGCGAAGTGATCGCGGGCCAACTCGCTGAAGCGTTCGCCGCGTCGCCGCGCTCCGACATTGTCATCACGTACGACTCCCCCACTGGCCTCACCGTCAACTACAACGTGCACGCGCACTGGGCGAGCCTTGATCAGGCGTACGACAACTGGGTCGCGACGCGCGAGGCGCCCTACTTCGGCACCGAGCCTGACGCGCGAGTACTCGCCCTCGCTGTCGACGCCGTTGATCCAGCCGAATGTCCGGTGCTCGATGTCGGCGCAGGCACCGGCCGCAACTCGTTGGCTCTCGCGCGACGAGGTCATCCCGTTGATGCAGTGGAGATGACTCCGAAGTTTGCAGAGTCGTTGCGACTTGATGCAGCACGCGAAGGACTTCCGTTGCGCGTGCTCGAGCGTGATGTGTTTGCGACTATCGGTGATCTTCGTCGCGACTACGGCTTGATCGTCGTGTCTGAGGTGACTTCCGACTTCCGTACTCAAGATCAGTTGCGCACCGTCTTTGAGATCGCCGCACACACACTGGCACCAGGTGGGCGTCTCGTGCTCAATGTGTTTGTGTCACGAACGGGTTACACGCCCGACGCAGCCGCGCGCGAACTCGGGCAGCAGGCCTATACGGGCATGTACACGCCTGCGGAGGTTGCCGCCGCCAGTGCAGGGCTTTCACTCGAACTCGACTCGGACGAATCCGTCTACGATTTTGAGAAGGCTCACCTGCCGGCGACTGCGTGGCCGCCCACGAGTTGGTATGAGGGCTGGGTGAGTGGTCAGGACGTATTCGATGTGCCTCGCCAGGACTCCCCTATCGAGATGCGTTGGTTGGTTTACCGCAAATCGATCTAGGACAGCGCCTTCTTCGAGGTTCAGATAGTGTCCCCTCATTGAGGGTGTCCGCGTCGAAGTGAGGTTCTGTTATGTCTGCTCCCCGTAAGCGCGGTGTGATCGTTGCTGCACTAGGCGCTTCGGCGCTGACAGGTGCCGCACTCGTGGCCGCTCCCGCGTCTGCTGTGTCTGCGCAAGATCCCGTGGTGGATGCGTGCATCGACCAAGCGATGAAGATGTCGCGTTATCTTCGTCAAACGGTGGAGACACCAGGCTCTGCGCGTGAACGCGGCGTTGCACGGGTGATTGCACGTATCAAGGAAAAGTCCGCTGCATGTGTTGACATACTTTTCCGTGATGGCACGGCGAAGAGCCCTAACGCCGGAATCCTCGGCGGTGACGGGTTTTCCTACACCGCAGGCACATGCGGCGGCACTGCACCCTGCAACGGCGGCAACGCCGGCAAGCTCGAAGGTGACGGTGGCGACGGCTGGAACGGGGGCACAGGCGGCAACGCGGGCTGGTATGCCGGTGTCGCAGGCAACGGTGGTGATGGCGGTGAGATATGCACCAACGCCGAATGTCGCGGTGGCGCGGGTGGTCGCGCAGGGCGCTACGGCACCGGCGGCGCAGGTGGCGACGGAATTGACGGCCACCGTGGTGGCACCGGCGGCGACGGCGGTCTGCTGCGCGGCAATGGTGGCATTGGCGGCGACGGCGGAGCTGGCGGCGCCGGTGACCGGGGCGGCCATGGCGGCAATGGCGGTTTAGGTGGCACTCTCACCGGCGACGGTGGCGCAGGTGGTGACGGTGGTGCAGGTGGTGACGGTGCCACGGGCGCGAATGGCGCAGATGGCATCGGGGGCACTGGACCTGACTCATCGGGCGCTAATGGCGCAACTGGCGGCAACGGATCCAATGGCGGCAACGGTGGCAACGGTGGACTCGCTCGAGGCGAAGGCGCATCTGGTGCAGGTGGCGACGGCGGAAATGGTGGTGCTGAAGGCCCCGGTGGCAACGGCGGCAAAGGAGCGGCAGGAAATGCGCTCACGCCAGACGGCGGCCACGGCGGCAACGGCGGCAATCCAGGCACCGCGGGCGCTGGCGGATCGGGAGGCAGTGGTTCAACCGGCGGTAGTGGCGGTAAGGGTGGCGCTTCTGCAAACTCCGGCGGCAACGGCGGAGCCGGTGGCGCTGGCTACTCCAACGCCAAGGGTGATGGTGGCAACGGTGGCGACGGTGGCAACGCCGGTACTATCGGCAGTGGTGGCGCAGGTGGCGCTGGCGGAAGTGCTAGTTCAACCGACGTCATAGCGATCACAGGTGGCAACGGCGGCAACGGTGGCAACCCAGGCGCCTTCGGCACAGGATCAGCCGGCAACGGCGGCGATGGCGGCAGCGCGACGAGTACCGGCGGCGATGCGGTGGGCGGACACGGCGGCGTTGGTGGCGACAGCAGTAATTTCAATGCCACTGGCGGCAACGGTGGCAACGGCGGTGCCGCGACTACGACGGCACCAGGGAGCGCCATTGCAAGCGGCGGCAACGGCGGCGACGGCGGCAAAAGTCCGGTCACCGGCCCCGGCAACGGCGGCAACGGCGGCGCAGCTAGTAGTAGTGATTACGTCGCGACAGGCGGCGAGGGCGGTCAGGGCGGCAACTGTTCAATGTGCCAAGGCGGAACGGGCGGCAACGGAGGCGCGGCAGAGTCCCTTGCGGCTGAAGTGTCCTCAATCGAAGCCCAGGGCGGCAACGGTGGCGATGGTGGATACGGCGGACCGGCCTCGGGCAACGGTGGCGCCGGTGGCAGCGCAAAAGCTATGAATATGGCTTCAAGCGCTGATGCGCAGGCCGGTAACGGTGGTGCAGGCGGAGATGGCGGTGGCGGCGGCTTCAGCGGGTTAGCAGGCATCGGAGGTACGGGAGGCAATGCCACAGCTGCTGGCGATGCATACGGCGGTGCCGGTGGAACCGGGAGCAGTGGCACTTACAACAGCGGCGGGGCGGGCGGCAACGGCGGCGGTGCGACGGGAGCTCTTACGTCTACCGGCGGCAACGGGGGCGCGGGCGGCGGTGCGACAGCAGGCACCGGCAATGGCGGTAACGGTGGCAATGGCGGCTTACCGAATGGAGTCGGTGGCGCTGGGGGCACAAGTTTCGGCGGCTCTCCCGGAACAACGGGTGCTTCGCAAGGTGCCGGATAGCTGAAATGATTAACACGTGTGGAGCACGGCAAAAATTCACACGTGTGAAGCAGTTTTCGCGCCCCTCTTGCTATTCGATCAGATGTAGGTAACGTCCAGAATATCTAGGACGTCCCTAGTACTGCTCGAAAGGTTTTTCATGTCGTCTCCCCGCAAGCGTGGTCTCATCGTTGCTGCACTTAGCGCCTCTGCGCTGACAGGTGCAGCACTCGTCGCCGGTTCAACTTCCACAGCGGGAGCAGCCGACGCGGATCAAGCTAATTGCGTGGATGAAGCACTAGACATGTCGCGCAATTTGCGGGAGACGATCACTACTCCGGGATCTGCACGCAAGCGTGGTGTGGAGCAAGTTATTGCTCGTATCAAAGACAAATCCGCCTCGTGCGTTGACGTTCTCTTTCGAGATGGCACTGCAGACAATCCTGATGCAGGTCTGCTCGGTGGCGATGGATTTTCTTACGACTCTGGCACGTGTCCTGGAGTCGCCGCATGCAATGGTGGCAACGCCGGAAAGCTCACTGGCAATGGCGGTGACGGCTACAACGGTGGCACCGGTGGCAACGCAGGCTGGTACGGCGGCGTCGCAGGCGATGGTGGCGATGCAGCTGTCGGTTGCACCAACAACGAATGTCGTGGCGGCAACGGTGGTCGCGCCGGACGCATGGGTACCGGTGGTGCAGGTGGCGAAGGTGTCGAAGGACATCGCGGTGGCAACGGTGGCCACGGCGGACTACTGCGTGGCGATGGTGGTGAAGGCGGCGATGGTGGTGAAGGCATCCCCGGACGTCGCGGTGGACACGGTGGCAATGGTGGTGCGGGTGGCTCCATCACCGGTGATGGTGGCGCGGGCGGCGTAGGCGGTGCGGGTGCTTACGGCGTAACAGGCGCTGCGGGCGTCGACGCAGCAGTGCCTGGGGGCAACGGCACCGCGGGCAGCACAGGCGGTTCAGGCACTTCCGGTGGCAACGGTGGCAACGGTGGCAGCGCACCGGGAGTCGGCACAGAAGGCCTCGCGGGCAACGGTGGCGCTGGTGGCGCAGGTGGCGCTGGTGGCGCGGGTGGCGATGGTGCAGCGGGTGCAGATTCCACTACCGCGGGTGTTGCCGGAGGCGACGGCGGCAATGGCGGAGCAGCAGGCTGGGGTGGCGCAGGTGGCGCGGGCGGCCAGTCCGGCGAAGGTTCAGGCAAATCGCTCGACGGTGTCGGCGGCAATGCCGGCAACGGTGGTGTGGGCGGCGATGGTGGCGTGGGTGGCGACGGATACGTCGGTAAAGACGGCAGCACTGGTGGCGCAACAGGGGCAAACAATGGAATTCCCGGCACCGACGGTGGCAACGGCGGAGCCGGTGGCACAGGTGGCTACGGCGGCGCAGCTGGTTCCGGCAGCGTCTCGGGCAAAGGGGGTTCTGGTAGCGACGGCGGCAAGGGTGCAACGGGCGGCGACGGCGGCAATGGCGGCAGTGGAGTGTTCGGTTCGGCTGGTAGCACCGGTGGTGCGGGCCGGGATGGGGGCAACGCCGGCAACGGTGGCACAGGCGGCGCACCGGGTTACGGTTCAGGCGGGGTCGGCACCGCTGGCGCCGGTGGAGATGCGGGTGCGGCCGGCAACGGTGGCAACGGTGGCACGGGTGGCTTCGGCGCCACAGGTTTCGGCTTGAACGGTGGCAGCGGCGGTAGCGGTGGCGCGGCGGGTGCCGGGGGCGACGGCGGCGTAGGCGGCACGGGTTCATCGACAGGCGCTGACTCGGTCGGTGGCAACGGTGGCAACGGTGGCAACGGCGGCAATGGCCGAGATGGTGTCAAGGGTGCCAGTGGATCTGCCGGTACGGATTCAGCCACACCAGGCACCACCGGCGGCACAGGTGGCAACGGTGGCAACGGCGGCTTAGGCGCCACAGCTGGGGCCTACGGAGCCGGTGGTGGCACAGCAGCTGACGGTTCGAGTGGCAATGGTGGCAATGGCGGCACCGCGGGCAACGCAGGTGCAGGTGGCGACGGTGGCGATGGCTACACCGCGACGACTCCCGGCGAGAGTGGCTCGGCTGGTGGCGATGGCGGCACAGCCGGCAATGCCGGTCAAGGCGGCTTCGGCGGCGCAAGCGTCGGCAACCATGGCGGATCCGGGGGCCTGGCAGGCAATGGCGGCAATGGTGCAGCCGGTGGTGCGGGCGGTAATGGCGGCAACGGTGCAGACGGTGCAGACGGCACGTCGTCGGTGAGCCCCAACGGCCAGGCTGGCGGTGCGGGCGCACTAGGCGGCAACGGTGGTGCGGGCAGCAACGGAGGCATGCCCGGTATGGGTGACGGCACGCCCACTTCTGGCAATGGTGGTGCGGGCGGCACGGCTGGCAATGGCGGCAATGGCGGCAACGCAGGCGACGGAGTCACAGGCACTGCCGGAGCGACTGCCGGCGAATCAGGAACTGATGGCGGCGACGGTGGTGTCGGTGGCGCGGCAGGTGCGGGCGGCAGCGGGGGCGCAGGTGGCGCAGCAGGCGGCAAGGGCGCGGCAGCCGGTACTGACGCTGCGGGCGGTAACGCCGGCAACGGCGGTGCAGGTGGCAACGGCGCAGACGGTGGCGCGGGCCTCTACGGCGCAATGGGCTCGAGTCCCACGACCGCAGGCGGCACCGGTGGCAACGGCGGCGATGCCGGTAGTGGTGGAGCGGGTGGAGCAGGCGCAGCGGGTGGAGCAAGCGCCGGCAACGCAGGTAGCGGCACAGATGGCGACGGTGGCACCGGTGGCAATGGCGGCAACGCCGGCGGCGGTGGCACCGGCGGCATGGGCTACGCCGGCAGTTCGGCTTCAGGCGAGAACGGCTCGACAGGTGGCAAGGGTGGCAACGGTGGCGATGGTGGCGCCGGTGCCCTCGGTGGCGCAGCTGGCGGCACTGGTGGCTCGACGGGATCCGATGGCAATGGCGGCAACGGCGCCGCTGGCGGTGCTGGTGGCAACGGCGGTGCTGGTGGCAGCGGCGATGCGGTCACTGCTCTTGCTGGTGGCAACGGGGGCAATGCGGGGCGCGGTGGCGACGGTGGCATCGGTGGCACAGGAGCAGGCAGTGCTACGAGTGGCACAGACGCTAACGGTGGCAACGCGGGCAATGGTGGCGCCGGTGGCACAGGTGGCGCCGGCTCATCGAGTGGCAATGCGGCAGGCACAACCGGCGGAAAGGGTGGCGAAGCGGGTATTGCCGGTTCAGGCGGCGGTACTGCAATTTCAGGCAACGTAGGCAACGGTGGCAACGGTGGCGCGGGCGGTGCTGGGTGGGCCTCTGACACGACTGGTGTCGCGGGCGGTGCTGGCGGCGCAGGTGGCAACGGTGGCGACTCCTTCTACGGAGCCGCAGGAGTAGGTGGCACAGGCGGCCAAGGTGGAACAGGGGCGGTCGGAGGTACCGGCACGGATGGATCTCAAGGCGGCAAGGGTGGCGCAGGTGGTGTTGGCGGCGCGACGGTGGTCGGCATCGCTGGCGTCGGTGGCGCAGGTGGCAATGCGGGAGCAGCAGGCGCAGGCGGCACAGGCAGTGGCGCCGGCACAGGCGGCAATGGCGCGACCGGCAGCCTCGGTGGCGCCGGTGGCACCGGCGGGTCCGGTGGCAATGCCGGCACCGGCGGCACCGGTGGCGCAGCTGGTCTGTCGAGTGCCGGTGGCGCAGGCGGAGCCGGCGGAGACGCACCTGCCGCGGTTGCCGGCGGCACAGGTGGCGCCGGTGGTGCAGGTGTTGCGGGTGTATCCGGTGGCGCAGGTGGCACCGGCTTAACGGCAGGCACCACGGGCGCGAACAGTTCCGGATCCAACGGTGGCACGGGTGGTGCGGGTGGTGCGGGTCTTGCCGGCAGTCTCGGTGTCGCTGGCACCTCGGGTGGCGCGGGCGGCACCGGCGGCAACTCAATCACCGGTACAGCTGGCGCAGGCGGCAAGGGCGGCGCTGGTGGCGCGGGCTACAACGGCAACAACGCAACCACCGGAGTCGCCGCCCAGCAGGGCTCGGCCGGCGGCAACGGCGGCGCTGGTGGCGCGGGCGGCCTCAATACCTTAGGTGGCACGGCCGGTGCTGGCGGTGCTGGCGGTGCTGCGGGTGCCGGTGGCAATGGCGGCAACGGCTTCGCTGCGGGCGACCAGCCTGACGGCGCTCCAGGTGGAGCGGGTGGCCTGGGCGGTAAGGGTGGCGCTGGCGGTGCGGTAGGCGGTGCGACAGGCACAGCCGGCAACGGAGGTGACGCCTCCGCCGGCGGTAACGGCGGCAATGGCGGTCTTGCAGCCACTGGAGGAGCTGGTGGCGGGGCAGGCGCTGGCGGGGTTGGTGCGCCAGGCGGCGAAGGCGGCACAGTCGGAGCGTTCACAAACAGTGTGCCCGGCCGTGGTGGCAACGGCGGCGCAGGCGGCAATGCTGGCTCCGCCGCGAGCGGCGGAGCAGCGCGCCTCGGATTTACTGGTGGCGCAGGCGGCGGTAGCGCCGCTGGTGGCGCTGGTGGCGCTGGCAATAGTGCTGGCACCACAGGTGGCACCGGTGGCAATGGTGGCACCGGTGGCAATGGAGCTAGCGGCGGTAACGGCGGTACATCCGGTGTGGCAGGTAGTAAGGGCGGCGCCGGTGCAGCCGGTGCAGGCGGCGGATCTGCTGGCGCTGCTGGCGCTGCTGGCGCAGCGGCCGGTGGAGCGATAGGCATCGCGGGGAGCACCGGCGCAGTGGGTATCTCCGGCGTCGGTGGCAACGGAGGCGCTGGATTCAACAATGCGTCTGGGGCTGGTTCCGATGGTGGCCATGGCGGCACCGGCGGTGCGGGTAGCAATGGTGGCAATGGTGGCACTGGCGGCAGTGGCACAACGGTGGGCGGCGTAGGTGGTCGCGGTGGCAACGCCTTCAACGGCGGCAACGCTGGTGCCGGCGGTGCGGGCGGTGCAGCCACTGACACAACGGGTACTCCGACCGGTGGCGCAGGTGGCACCGGTGGCGTCGTCTTTATGGGCGCCGGAAACCCCGGCACGGGTGGCGCTGGCGGCAGCGCAACCGGTTCTGGCAGCGCTACAAAGGCTATTGGCGGCGCGGGTGGCGCGGGTGGATCGAGTCAGACCATCGGCGGCGATGGTGGAGCTGGCGGCGCTGCGACACTCACTGGCGCCACTGGCATGGCCGAGGGTGGCGTAGGTGGCGTAGGTGGCGCAGGCGGTACCAACAGCCTGGGCGGCCGAGGTGGCGCAGGTGGCGCTGCAAACGCGGACACTGCAGGTTCGACTGCAACGGGTGGTGTTGGTGGCACGGGTGGTGTTGGTGGCGGTGGCACGGGTGGCACGGGTGGCACTGGTGGCAGTGGTGGTGCCGCAACGTCAGCAGCCAGTGCAGGTGCGGCAAGCACGGCTAAGGGCGGCGATGGCGGTCAAGGCGGCCGAGCCGGAACTTCGGGCATAGCGGGCGCGGGAGGCGTGGGTGGCTCGGCGAGCGCAACCAGCGGCACCGGAACGTTGGCAACCGGGGGCAGTGGTGGCAAGGGTGGCAATGGCAGAGCCGGCAGCACCGGAGCCATCGGCGGCCAAGGTGGTGCCGCACTCGTCAACAGCACGGCCGGCTCAACCGCAGCGGGTGGCACGGGTGGCACTGGTGGCGATTCCCAAGGCGGCACTGCAGGCCCAGGCGGTGCTAGCGGCGGAGCGGCATCGGCAATCGGCTTCGGCACCGCGATCCCCGGCGGCACTGGTGCGGCAGGCGTGTAGTCATTCAGCCGCCACGCACAACACTTCGTCGAGCGTGGCGGCTGAGGCGACTTGGTCATCGAAACGAACTGTGTCGATCATGACGGGGCCAGTTATCTCAGTGCCTGCAATGACGTAGCGCTGTCCAAGTGCCGTACGGCGCACCGATTCTTCTGGTGCACATGTGCCACTTAAAGTCGAGGCATCGTCAAAGTTGACGCCCACTTGCGCAATCTCGGGCTCCGCTTCGAGCACCGTGATCATGCGAGTGAGATACGCCTCCGGAGCAAAAAACCGGTAATCCTTCGCGAGATACAACCAGTAGCGCGAGTCACCGACACTAGGTGCATCGACACACTCCACAAACGGATAGTGCTGCAGCAGTCGCGCCTGATCGGTCGTGGACAAGTCCGCGCACACCACAACAAATCGACTGATCCGTTCGCGGTCGAGGCAGCAATTTATGAACGAATTAATCGACAGCTCCGCACTCGCGAGATCCGCACCCGCAACCAGCGTGACCATCACATCAGCGCCCGGCCCGAAAAGAGACTGCACCACCTCTTCGGACGGTCGCGCTGCTGCACGCTCCAGCATGTGCGGCACCGCAAGATCGCGATTGGCCGCAATGCGCTGGCGATCCTCATGAGGAATCTCCGGCTGACTCAGCAATTGTCGACAGATCGCAAAAGACTCCGCTGACTTGCCGATCCACGACGCACATACTGCTTGCTCATCAAGCGCCTGCCATTGATAGACGCTCTCGATCACGAACAGGGCGTCCTCAACCGGCAGTGGGATCCGCGCGGCCGCCTGCGCGAAGTGATGACCAAGTACGTACTGCTCATTGATGCGATACCAGCGCGCAATCGCGTGCAGTGACTCAGCACGAGTGGGACGATAACTCCACGCAGCGAGATACGCCTGCTGCACGAGCGGCCACGGCTCCCCCAGTTTTTCCATGGCCTCAGCTGCTCGGTGGAGTGACTGAAAGATCTCTTCGTCCCAGCCGCCCATCTGCGCGCGGCGTTCGTACCAACGTCGCGCATTCGCAAAGTCACCCGAATGCAGATAGCTCTGCGCCAGATAGAACGTTGAGCGGGAGTCATCAGGATTGCTATCCACAAATGCCTGCAGCACTTCGGCGTCACGCGCGTATTTGCGCGGGTCTTTGCTGCGAGCGCCGAGTCGTCGCGAGTGCACCTGATAGTCACCCTGAAGTCGTTCTTGCGTATGCGGCACATCGCAACGTGCAACTTCGTGCAACACACCCTCGTAACGCCACGGCACTCCGTTGCGAAACAGCATGACGCGCCAGTACGTGAGACCATCTCGAATGCGCATGAAGTAGGCGTCGGCACTCAGCCCGCTGAAGTCGATCGTGCCCGTGATGGTGTCGTCGGCGTCCATCATCCAGATGTAGTCGGCGTGACCTTGCGCTAATTCCAGCGCCTCAGAGCGATTGTGGCCGAAGTCGCGCCAAGGTCGTTCGTGCAACTCCCCCGGGATCCCGCGTTCGGCCATGAGCCGGCGGATCACATCCTGAGTGCCATCGCTTGACCCGGTGTCGACGATGACCCAGCAGTCGATAAACGGCGCCGTCGCTTCAATCACCTCGTGCACGATGTGGGCCTCGTCGCGCACGATCATGGTCAGGCAGATAGTGGTCTTCTCCCCTGCCTGCGCCGTCATAGGCCCATTGTGGTGCACCGTTGATAGGCCCGCCCCCACGAGACTCTTTTTCGGAGATGTCCCCCAGTTCGGTGGTACGTTCACCCCAAGTTTTCTCGGCTTTCCTCAAGGAGTCCGCATGTCATCTTCGCGCAAACACAACGTTGTCGTAGCCGCCCTGGGGGCCTCTGCCCTCGCCGGTGCGGCACTCAGCGCGAGTCCGGCCAGTGCCGCGGTGTCGCTCCCCACTGATTGCGTTCAGCAAGCGATCGAGATGGCGCGGCCGCTTCTTCGATCGACGGACCAAGCCGGTTCGGCGCGTGTGCGCGGAGTCGAAGCTGTGATCGCGAAGATCAAAGAGAACTCAGCCGCTTGCCTTGATCTGCTCTTCAAAGATGGAGATTCGAAGTACCCCAATGCGGGGCTGTTGGGCGGCAACGGGTTCTCCTACAACGCCGACAACTGCACCGTCGGAGTCTGCACGGGTGGTCATGGCGGGCGACTCATCGGCAACGGCGGCGACGGCTACAACGGTGGAAGCGGCGGCAATGCGGGTTGGTACGGCGGTATTGCCGGAGATGGTAGCGATGCAGTGGGGGGATGCACCGATGCTGATTGTCGCGGTGGTGACGGTGGGCGCGCGGGACGATTCGGCAACGGTGGCAACGGTGGCGCTGGCGTAGCCGGACACCGTGGCGGAGCCGGCGGACGGGGTGGCTTGATTCGCGGTGATGGTGGCGATGGCGGCGATGGTGGCGCGGCATTCTTCTATGGACGTGGCGGTCGCGGTGGCGCGGGCGGAAGCGCGGGCAAGAACGGCGACGGTGGCGACGGTGGCGACGGTAGTACCGGACGACTAGGCGCTGGTGGAGTCATCGGGGCGTCCTCAGGTTTCGCGGGCGGCAACGGCGGCAACGGTGGTGCTGGCGGCACTGTCTCTGGCGATGGTGGCCATGGTGGCGCGGGCGGCAACGGTGGCAACGGAGAATCCGGTTCGGTACCTGCCGATGCAACGGCCGGCAACGCGGGCGGTGCTGGCGGTGCGGGCGGCAATGGCGGTGTGGGCGGCAATGGTGGCGCGGGCGGCGCGGCTACCGGCACCGGCATCGACGGACGGGGCGGTGCTGGCGGTGCTGGCGGCAAAGGTGGAAAAGGCGCCAACGGTGGTGCTGGCGCAGACGGGAGCGATGCTCTATTCATGTCCAGCGCAGGGCTGGGCACCGATGGTGGCGCGGGCGGCAACGGTGGCGTGGGCGGCGCGGGCGGCCTCGGGGGCGCAGCCGGTGGATCCAGTGCCAAGGCAGGTGTTGACGGCGTAGGTGGCAACGGCGGCAATGCGGGCAACGGAGGTGTGGGTGGCGACGGTGGAGCTGGAATCAGCACTGGCATGGTCACCGATCGCCCCGGTGGCGATGGCGGTGACGGCGGCAAGGCAGGCGTCGAAGGCGCTGGCGGTAAGGGTGACGTCCATGGAGCAACGGGCGCATTCGGCAACGGTGGCAACGGTGGCAATGGCGGCGCGGGCGCCTCGACTGCGTCTATGGGATCCAGTGGTACTGATGGCGGTAAAGGTGGTGCGGGTGGCCATGGCGGCGCCGCCACGGGGGGCAACGCCGGAAATGGCGGCGACGGTGGCGCAGGCGGATCAAGTGCCCCCGGTTTCGACGGGTTCTCCGGGTCGGCGGGATATGTCGGAGTCCCCGGAGCCGCAGGGGGCAACGGCGGCAATGGCGGTTCCGCAACCTCTGGCGTAGCCGGCAACGGTGGCAAGGGCGGAGTCGGTGGCAACGGTGGCACCGGTGGCAACGGTGCCGACAGCATTGCGGCCGGCGTCGCGGGCGGCAACGGTGGCAATGGCGGTGCAGGTGGAATTGGCGGTGCAGGTGGCAATAGTGGATTTGCCACGAGCGGAAGCCCCGGCTTAAACGGCGATGGCGGCGATGGCGGCAAGACGGGCAATGGCGGCAACGGTGGGCGTGGCTTCGACGGTGATGCGACGCACGACGGCTCAGCCGGTGGCGATGGGGGCAATGGCGGTACCGGCTTTGGCGCGGGTGGAGCTGCGGGCACCGGCGGAACCTCCGGCCCGGCCGGAGGTTCCGGTGCAGGTGCCAATGGTGGCCATGGTGGACGAGGTGGTGACGGAATCATTGGTGGCGGTGTCAACTACGGAGTGGCGGGTCCGGCAGGTAAGGCAGGGGCAGGGTCCGGCGGTGGTGGCACTGACGGAAGCACGGGTGCATCAGGCGCAAACGGTGGTGCTGGTGGTGCAGGCGGCAACGGTGGCGCAGGAAGCGGCGCGAACGGTGTGGGCGGCAATGGCGGCGACGGCGGAGATAGCGTCTGACGCCTCGTCACACTGACCCTCTAGCCTTGCCACATGGCGGAGAAGCAGGATCGACTGGTCTGGATCGACTGCGAGATGACGGGCTTGAGTCTTGAGCGCGATCAACTCGTGGAGATCGCGTGCATCGTGACCGAGGCCGACCTCACCGAAATCGATGAGGGCATCTCCCTAGTGATCCGACCCGCAGACCTCACCTGTCTCGAGGGCATGGACAAGGTCGTCGTAGACATGCACACCGCGTCCGGCCTACTCCCCCTCATCCCCGAGGGCGTCGCACTCGCTGATGCCGAGGCGGCTGTCCTCGCATACGTGAAGCAACATGTGCCCGAGCAGCGCAAAGCGCCACTGTGCGGCTCGAGCGTCTACGTCGATCGCGGCTACATCGCGCGCGATATGCCTGACCTAGACGCGCACCTGCACTACCGCCTCGTCGATGTGTCTTCGCTCAAGGAACTCTCCCGACGCTGGTACCCCAAGACCTACTTCGCTGCCCCGGCCAAGACTGGCAACCATCGCGCACTGGGCGATATTCGCGATTCAATCGCCGAACTGCGCTACTACCGCGACTCCGTGATGGTGGAGCCCACCCGCTAGACTCGGTCGGCACGCCGGGAGCATCGCACTCCCGGCGTACGCGGTGGGTGTAGCTCAGCTGGTAGAGCACCTGGTTGTGGTCCAGGACGTCGCGGGTTCAAGTCCCGTCACTCACCCCATTGTTTACAAGTACGAACTTTGCTGGATTTCGACGGTTAAACCCGCAAAATCGCGCAAACCTCGGGTCTGGCAGGCGCGAAAACGCGTACGCGGCACAATGGAGACATGAGCGAGCAGGCCAGCCCCGAGACAGTGTGGTTCGACAGCGGCGACTACGACGACATCATCTACTCGACCACGGCCGACGGCATCGCCAAGATCACGATCAACCGTCCCGAGGTGCATAACGCGTTTCGTCCGCAAACACTCATCGAGGTGTCGAAAGCCCTAGAGATCGCACGCGAAGATGAGCGCATTGGCGTCATCATCCTCACCGGTGCTGGCGACAAGGCGTTCTGCTCTGGCGGTGATCAGCGCGTACGCGGTGACTCCGGCTACAAAACCGACGAGTCGGCCACCGGTCGCTTCCATGTGACTGACTTGCAGGTGCAGATGCGCCGTTGTCCCAAACCCATCGTCGCGATGGTCGCTGGCTGGGCAATCGGCGGCGGTCACGTGCTCCACATTGTGTGTGACCTCACGATCGCTGCTGACAACGCACGCTTTGGCCAGGTCGGTCCGAAGGTCGGTTCATGGGACGGCGGGTTCGGCGCGAGTTCGCTCTCCCAACTCGTGGGCATGAAGAAGGCCAAGGAGATCTGGTTCCTCTGCCGTCAGTACGACGCACAGCAGGCACTCGATATGGGGATGATCAATACAATCGTGCCGCTCGCTGATCTCGAAGCCGAGACCGTCAAGTGGTGCCGCGAGATGTTGCAGATGTCTCCGTTCGCACTTCGCCTACTCAAGGCCAGCTTCCACGCAGCCGAGGACGGCTACGCCGGCATCCAACAACTCGCGCACGACGCCAACTTGCTGTTCTACGGCACAGCCGAAGCGCAAGAAGGTCGCGACGCCTTCAAGGAACGTCGCACTCCGGACTTCACGCAGTTCCCGCGTCGCGCCTGAGTCACTTACGTAGGGTTGCCCCTACTCCTGACTGCCCGAACTTTTTCATGCCTGAAGTTCGAGTAACCTCACCTCACACGCGCACTCACATCTAGGAGCACTCATGGTCGTCGGTCCAGTCGATGTCATCATCATCGGATTCCCTGGCAATAAGTTCACCGGCAAGATCGCACCGGCCGTGGCCGATCTCGTAGCCAGTGGCACTGTGCGCATTCTCGATCTGCTCTTCGTCAGCAAGTCAGCCGATGGCACCGTCACGTCCTTGCGCATCGAGGACCTCGACGCGAGCCTCGTCCCCGGCTTTCTGTCAATCGACATTCACCACGCGGGCATCCTCGATCATGCCGATGCAGAGGAGCTCGAAGAGGACCTCACAGCAAATAGCTCCGCACTGATGGTCGCCTACGAAAACGTGTGGGCCGGGCGCTTCGTCGCCGCCATCAACGAAGCAGACGCGGTCGTCATTGATCAGATCCGCATCCCCGCGCACGTCGTCAACGCCGCACTCACCGCCTGACCACCGCTTCCAGACCTTAGGAGTCACCATGGGAATTCTTCGCGTAGCCGCACGCACCGCAGTCATCTCCGGCACAGCAACGGCCGTGTCCGGTCGCGTAGCGAGCCGTCAGGCTGCTGCCCACGCCGCCAATGCAGCACCGGCCGCTCCCGCCGCCCCAGCCGAAGACGAGACAGCAACCAAGCTCAAGCAGCTCGCTGACTTGCACTCACAGGGCATCCTCACGGATGACGAGTTTGCTGCAGCGAAGGCGAAGGCGCTAGGCCTGTAGCCCGCTTTGCGTCGACTCGATCAAGGAGTTGGCGCGCGGCAAAACCAATCACCGCTCCGACAATTGCGAACGGTGCTACCTGCACGCCTGCACTGGCTACGAGCAACATCGCCAGCAGCCCTGACGTGAATGGCAAGCGCGTCATGACGGTGGCAGTGGCCGCAATGCCGGCAGCCACCATGGCGCTGATTGACAAGCCGGGGAGCACGAGCACGGCGACTACGCCCACGGCCACACCTAAGTAGGTGGCCGGGAAGATCGGACCACCGCGGAATCCTCCACCGAGTGATGCCGCGTAGGCAACAGACTTCAGCACCACAATGGCAATGACAGCTCCAAGCGCTGTCTCACCCACCAGTGACGTCATGGACAAGCCTTGGCCAGAGAACAGAATCATTTCCGCGGGCACACCGCACACGAGCACCGCAATCACCAGCACAACAGCGACAACCGCAAAACCCAGAATCGGCATGAGCCAAGGCCGTCCCTTGCCGAGTCCTTCGAACCTCTCGCCCGCCTCACGCGCAAACATCGCCACTCCAGCCGCGGCCAGCGCGACTACCGACGCGGCGAGTAAGTCACCCCACTGCAGGGACGTATAGACCGGAAGACCCGGTACGGAGAGGGAGTGCACGCCAAAGCCAGTCCACTCCCCGATGCCAATCTGCACGAGGTAGCCACTGCCTAGTGCCACGAGCGCCGGCAAGAGGACCACTGCCGGCATCAGACCCATGGCCGCAAACTCCAAGATCATGAACGCCGTCACAAATGGATTGCCAAAGACTGCGCCGACCGCCGCAACGCCACCGAGCAAACCCGCGAGCATGCGTACCTTCGGATCTGCCCTGCGGACCACCAGTCCGCCGATCGTGGTGCCGAGAATGATGAGCGGCGCCTCAGGGCCGAGCACAAACCCGAAGAGCAGCGAACCGAGCGCTGCAAGCAGAATTGCCGGCGCATACGACAGCGGCGTTTCGAAGTGAAATCCCGTCAGCGGACCTTTGCCGGTGTGCCCTGGCAGGCGCTGCGAGATGAGCACCACGACGGTGCCGACAGCGAGCATGGCGATGTACCACCACAGCGGAACTTCATTCCAGCCAAACGCTTTCGGCAGGTCGGAGAAGATCCAGCTTTCACCCGAGTGCACCACTTGCAAGAAGACGGCGGCCCCCACTGCAGCAAGCACGCCGATGCCGGCAGCAAGCACGAAGGCTTTCGGTTGTAGGGCGTCAGGGGCGGCTGGAGTACTCACGAAACACGACTATGGCATCCCGAAGCCCAATATTTGCGCAGCGCAATCACAATCCGCCGCGAGATCCCGCCACAGAGTTCTAAGGTGTCGCCATGGAGTGGCGCGACCGCAAGCGGTTCTGGTGGCTCAGCGCGCTCCTTATGCCTTTATTGCCCTTTCTTGCAGTCATCCTTCACACGACTACGCAATGGGGCGTCTGGCTGTGGTTGGGGCCCATCGTGATTCTCGGCGTCGTACCCCTGCTTGATGTCGCAACCCGTCCTGACGCGAATAACCCGCCTACTGATTACATCGCCGCGCTTGAGCAGGTGCGCTACTACCGCTGGATCACGTACCTCTTTCTTCCACTGCAGTACGCCGGATTCGCCTTTGCGTTCTACTACCTTGCCCATGGCGACCTCAGCATCTCCGACAAAGCTGGACTCGCAATCACCGTGGGATTCATTGGCGGGCTCGGCATAAACACCGCTCACGAACTCGGGCACAAACGCGAAAAGGTTGAACGTTGGCTCGCGAAGATCGCACTCGCGCAAAGCGGCTACGGCCACTTCTATATCGAGCACAACCGCGGCCATCACGTGCGAGTCGCTACGCCCCAAGATCCAGCGAGCAGTCGGCTCGGCGAATCGTTCTATGCGTTCTGGCCACGCACGGTCTTCGGCTCAGCCCGCAGCGCCTGGCGGCTAGAGTCGAAGCGACTTGCGCGAAGCCGAAAGCAGCCATGGAGATTGAGCAATGACGTTGTCAGCTCCTGGTTGATGACTCTCGCATTGTGGAGTGCGATGGTGCTCTGGCTCGGCGTGGGGATCCTGCCCTTCTTGATCCTGCAGGCGCTCATCGCAATCACCTTGCTTGAGGCGGTGAACTACCTCGAGCACTACGGCATGCTGCGTCAGTGGGTCGGCACCCGCTACGAACGCGTCGACCCCACGCATAGCTGGAACTCCAATAACTTCGCGACAAATGTGTTGCTTTATCACTTGCAGCGACATAGTGATCATCACGCGAATCCGACCCGGCGCTATCAGGCTCTGCAGGACTATGCCGAGTCCCCGGTGCTGCCAACCGGCTATGCCGGGATGATCCTGCTGGCACTCGTGCCCCCAGCGTGGAACCGGGTGATGGACCCCAGAGTTCTTACACACTTCCACGGTGACGTTTCGCGCGCAAATATCAGCCCACGTAAGCGCGCGCACATGCTAGAAAAGTTCCCCACGCCACCCTCACTCCAGCACGTACCCGCATACGCAACTACTGCGCCAAGCGCCGCTGCCCCAGCGAGCAGCTATTCCTGTCCTGGCTGCGGCTACACCTACGCCGTTGCGGTGGGCGACATGCGCGAAGGTTTTGCCCCCGGCACAGCGTGGGCCGACATTCCTGAGTCGTGGTGCTGCCCTGACTGCGGTGTCCGAGACAAGATCGACTTCACTTCCGTTCTCTAGTGGCCACGAGGCTGGCGACGACGCTCAACGCCAGCAGAAGCACCACGACGCCCAGGCTCACGAGGGTCGGGATGTCGAACCAGGCGTGGCCGACCACCATCTTGATGCCGACCCAGACCAGAACCAGTGCTAGGCCGATCTTCAGGTAGATGAAGCGATGCATGAGGTCGGCGAGCAGGAAGTACATCGCCCGCAGGCCCAGCAGCGCCATCGCATTGCTGGCAAAGACGATGAACGGCTCACTCGTGACAGCAAATACCGCTGGGATCGAATCGACCGCGAAAATGACGTCTGTTACTTCGATGACCACGAGAACCGCAAGTAGCGGGGTCGCCATCAAGATGCCGTTGCGACGCACCAAGAATCGCTGGCCCACTAAGTCGTCAGTCATGGGAATGAAACGTCTAAAGATTCGCAATGTCTTGGATTTTGATGGGTCCACATGGCTGTCGCGCTGAACGAGCATCTTGATGCCGGTGAAGATCAAGAAGGCACCAAAGATGTAGAGCACCCATGACGCGCTCGAGATCAATGCAGATCCGCCAGCGATGAAGATCGCTCGCAGAACCAACGCCCCGATGACGCCAAAGAACAACACCCGATGCTGATACTGCTTGGGCACAGCAAAGAAGGTGAAGATGACCGCCCAGACGAAGACGTTGTCGACCGACAGCGACTTCTCGATGATGTAACCGGAGTAGTACTGCAATCCGAAGTCGGCCCCGTAGAACCACCAGATGACTCCACCAGCGATCAGACCAATGCTGACCCAGATAGACGACCAGATGGCTGCTTCGCGAAGCGCGATTTCGTGGGCCTGTCGATGGAGAAGAAGATCGACGGTGAGCATGGCGACAATGACGCCTAGCAGGACGATCCAGACCCACAACGGTACGTTCACGGCACTCCTTGTGTCAGGGCAGCAGGCGCCGCCAATGGCACAAGGTCTCTGCCCACCGACAATGTCGGCCTCGTGACCGGGCTCTTCAGCCGTGTTGACGACCACGAGATAGCGGGATACTCCCCTTGCGGGTACTAGGCTCGCACCCATTCCGCGAAGGCGCAAGTTTCGCCGCTACTTAGGAGCCCTAAATGAGCCTCGTCATCGTTGCCACCGTCACACCAAACCCCGAAGACCGCGACGCTGTGCGTGAGGCACTACTGGCCGCAATCCCGGTGGTCCACGATGAGCCCGGCTGTGAGCTCTACACCCTCCACGAAGACGAAGAAGTCTTTGTCTTCGTCGAGCAGTGGAGCGATCGCGATGCGCTGAAGGTACACATGAAGGCGCCGGCCCTCACTGCTCTCGGCCCGCTACTTGAGGGCAAGTTGGCTGCGCCCACCACCTTGCGATTCCTGTCCACCATCAGTGGCGGCGTCAAGGGCACTCTCTCCTAACCCTCTCCCCCATCGCCCCACGACCGCGGAGGATCTCTATGCACACGCGCATGCTCGGCACATCCGGTCTCGAAGTCAGCGCCATCGGCCTGGGTTGTATGCCCATGTCGGCCTTTTATGGCGAGCGCGACATCCCTGAAGCCGAGGCAGCGCTCGAGCTCGCGATCGATCTCGGCGTGACCTTCTGGGACACCGCCGAGGTTTACGGTGAGGGCCACAACGAGTCACTCATCGGACCGGTCCTCAAGCGCAATCGCGACAAGATCGTCATCGCTACGAAGTTCGGCGTGCTCCCCAACTACGTATTCACCGGCACGCCGGAGGCCGCGTACGAAGCGATTGACGGCAGTCTCCAGCGACTCCAGGTCGACCACATTGACCTGTGGTACCTCCACCGCGTCAGCACTGAGGTCCCGATCGAAGACACCGTCGGCGCGATGGCCGACATCGTGGCTCAGGGCAAGGTGCGTTACATCGGCCTGTCGGAGGCAAGCGCAGACACCCTGCGCCGTGCAGCATCCGTACACCCGATTGCGGCGTTGCAGAGCGAGTGGTCGCTGTGGACGCGTGACATTGAAGCCGAAGTTCTCGGTGTCGCCCGCGAGTTAGGCATCGGCATCGTGCCCTACAGCCCGCTCGGGCGTGGCCTCATGACGGGCAAGATCACTGATCTCGATCAGATGCCTGAGACCGATCATCGCCAGAACACCCCACGCTTCAGCGGCGACAACTTCGAGCACAACAAGAATCTCGTTGCACAGTTCGCTGCTTACGCCGAGAACATCGGGTGCACACCTGGGCAACTCGCGCTCGCGTGGCTGTTAGCGCAGGGTCCCGATGTTGTGCCGATTCCGGGCACGAAGCGTCGGGCCTACCTCGTGGAGAACGCAGCATCCGCCGATGTATCGCTCAGTCCTGCGCAGGCGGCCGAGGTCGGCGACCTCATGAGTCAGGTCGCTGGCGGCCGCTATGGGCGCGCCCATTCCTACGGCGACTCACCCGCGCGCACGACCAGCTAGCCGTCCACATCTGGCTTTGTTAACGCGACATAGCCACGGGGTTCGCCTGATACTGCTGCAGTGACTGATCTCCCGCCACTGCTCATTGCCTTCACGGCTGCCGGCGGGGCGTGCGTAGGTCTCCTCGTGAGCGCCGCAGTCGTCGCTGTTCCTGCTGGCCTGTGCCCGCTTCGCGATTCGGCTGCACTTCGTCTCGCTGTGACGGCACGCGTACGTACATCACTTCTCGTCTTGGTCAACATCATTTTGTGGGAGGCCGCACTTCTCGGCATCTACTTCACGTCCGAAGCCGTATCCATCGTGCCGACTTTGTGGCTGATCTCCTCAGCCTGCCTCGCCCTGTGGCTCATCGACCTACGGCATCATCGCCTGCCCAATGCGATCGTCTATCCGCTTTATCCATTGATCGCCGTGACACTCACCTTTGCGGGGGTCATGTCCGCGGACTGGCGCTTAGGTCAGGTGCTGGGGTCGGCAGCTGTGTGGGCGGTGTTCTTTGGCATCGTCTACGTCGCGTCACTCGGTAAGGGCATGGGCTTGGGCGACGTGAAGTTCGCTCCCGTGTTGGGCGCAGTCTTGGGCTGGTTCGGTTGGGGCGCGTCCATCTTTGGGCTGCTCGCGGCATTCGTAGTCGGTGGCATGTTCAGTCTCGCGTTGCTGCTTATGGGCCGAAGTCGACGTCAGGCGATTCCCTTTGGCCCCTTCATGATTGTGGGCGCTCTCATCGGCCTACTGATCGGGACCGCAGCCATCGAGTGGTTCGTCGCGAGTTAGGCGCCTGGCCACTCGATGCGGCTCGTGCCATCACCGTTGGAGATGACTTCGATTTTGTCGGTGATTGCCGACTTCATCTCCGCAACGTGGCTAATCACGCCCACGATGCGACCAGTGTCTTGCAGTTTCTCTAGCTGCTCGATGACCACTGACAAAGTGTCGGCGTCAAGTGAACCAAAGCCCTCATCAACAAAGAGCATCTCAAGTTTGGCCGCACCCACTTCGGCTTGAACCACTTCCGCCAGACCCAGCGCGAGTGCAAGAGAGGCCTGGAACTTCTCGCCACCGGAGAGGGTCTTAGGGTCACGTGCATTGCCGTGCCGAGAGTCGAACACTGCGATGCCAAGCCCAGCAAGACCGCGCGACTTATCGGCATTGAGCTCAAATTCGTAGCGTCCCGTCATTCGCAGCAGCCGTTCAGATGACGCGGCGAGGACAGCCGCGAACTTGCGTTGCAGGGCATACGTCGCCAGATCCGTACTGCGGATATTGCCCGTCTTGCCTGTTGCCAGGGCGCCCAGCCGGATATCGGTGGCGGTCTGCGCCCGAACATCTGCACTTGCTTCGAGTTGGTCTCGGAATTCGGCCACATGAGCCGTGAGTGAGTCGTGACGAGAACTCAGGGCAGCAGCTCGATCTGCGAGATCTTTAGCGATCCGCTCAGAGTCAGTGGCGACTGCGTCGAACTGGGCTGCTTGCAGACGCGCTTGCTCGAGGTCAGCATCTGACGCTGCACTATTGCCCGCAGCCAGATCATGTAGCTGGATACGAGCGGTTCTCAGGGCATCGAGCATTTGGTGCCGATCAAGTAAGCGAGCATCTGCATCGGTGGCACTTGAGCCCTCGCCAACCTCCGCCGCGATTTCGGCCAACATGCGACTGATTTCAGACGTCGTCATGTGTGCTGTGTTTGCATTCGTGGCGAGCTCACTGTCGATCTGGCCCAGACGCACCCGACGTTCCTCGGCCTCCGCCGCGAGTGAGGCGAGCCGAGTGCCGAGAGCCTCGACAGTCGAGGCGCGCTTCTGGCCATCCGAGAGCGCCTGCGCGGCCTCTACCTGACGCACCGTCAAATCCGCCGCACTCAAGTCCGCATGTTCGCCTAGTTCGCCTAACGCTTTCGCGTGTTCCAATTCAGCGGCCGTCACTTCAGCGACGGCCAATGCAACGGACTCCTTGGCCTTCGACAACCGTTGCTCTTTCGTGATGACCACGGCATCAGCTGCTGCAATTACGTCATCACTGATCAACGTCTGGTCGTCAAGAAGACCAGCCGGTGTCGGGTGCTCTGTCGCGCCGCAGACTGGGCACGCTTCTCCCGCGGCGAGTTGCGAGGCAAGAAGCGCGGCCATCTGATCACGCTGTTCGCCCCTGAGATCGGTGGCATAGGTGAGGGAATCACGTACCTCACGCTGCTCTGCGAGTTCGGCGTCCTGCCTCTCGCCAAGTGTCCTCTTCGCTGCCGTAACTCTGGTGGCCGCCGCATCTCGCGACGTAGCAGCCTTCAACCGCGCCTGAGCCTGGTCGGTGCGTTCTTGCAGGTGCGGGAGTTGTGCTGCGGCCTCTCGCGCGAGTTCGAGGTCTGTCTCTAGCTCTGTACGCGCCCCGGGGGCCTCGGCCTCGACGAGTCGCAAGGTGTTCGCCTCAGCCTCTAGCTCAGACTGTTTATCGGCGAGTGTCTTTCGGGCTACCTCACGCTCAGCAGCCGCTGCCTCCCAGCGGATGAAGGCCTCGAGTCGACCTCGCGAGGTGCTGATCGCCTCGATCTGCGCGGTCAACTCCGCTGTGTTCAACTCCCGATCTTCTGCTGGCACCGCCTGCTCCGCTGCGACCACTGCGGCGCGCGCCTCGATCAACGACTCAGCGACTTGCACAACTTCGTGTGCCGTTTTCGCCGCCTGCCGGTCGCGAGCAGCCTCGGCTGAGCCTTCGAGGGCGATGCGGTTCGCCCCCGCGCGCAGTGTGTCTACGTGCTCAATCCCTGCTTGCATGGCCGCGATGCGGGTGGCATCTTCTGCGCGTTCATCGAGGAAAAGCGTATCGTCAATACCCTCTCGATCCGCCGATTCGATACCTTCGAGATCTCCAATCACCTTTGTCGCTGCGGTACGCACCGCATCATCAGCAGCAGCACGCTTTGTTTGAGCAGTATCTGCACGATTCTTCAGCGCAACCTGAATAGATCGATAGAGCGGATCAGAGATCAACGGCTCAAGGTCTCTTTGCCGATCACTGGAGTTTGCTGTGAGCAGTTGCGCAAACTCCCCCTGTGGCAGCACTACTAGTCGTCGGAACTGATCCGCAGTCATGCCAAGGTCGGTCTCGATGCGGGCCACAATGTCGTTGGACCTCGTGGGCGCAGGTAGTTGCTCTCCGTCTGCGTTGGTGATGATGACACTGGCGGCTGCGGCCTTCCTGGTCGTGCCCTCACCTCGCTGCTTGGGTACTTGGTATTCCGGGGATCGCGTGACGACATAAGTGCGGCCATCCACGCTGAAGGTCAACTCCACGAACGAGTCGTCGTCAGCGAGGCAGGCATCTGATCGCATGCGATCGCTATCGCTGACAGCCGAGGATCCGGCCATAGTGTTAAACAGCGCGTACGTGATGCAGTCAATGATTGTGGACTTGCCCGAGCCGGTTTTGCCATCAATCAAAAACAGTGATGACTCACTAAGTCGATCAAAATCGACCTCTTGGCGGTCCCTAAATGGACCAATACCCTGCAAGACCAGCCGGTGAAGTCTCATCCGACACCAGCCTCACGTCGGACCTGATTGATGACGTCTTCAAGCGCTTCGAGGTCGCCCGGACGAACACCATCCTCCGACACGTCTTCGAGGAATGCATGGAGTACGTCAATGGGTGCATCGACGCTCGGATCGACATGTCGACTGTCTCGCTCGTTGTCTGCGCGGCCAGGCACGACCCGCTCGCATGCGAGCAGGTATGGAAAACACTGCTCGAACCGACCGAATGCATCATCGAGGCGCGAATCATTGACGTAACTGATGCGCACCCATGACTCACGATGGTGCGCATTGGCCGCACCAAGGAGTTCGTCGACTGTGCCAATGAGTGTCGCAACCGGTCGACCTACTGGGATCGCGATGGCTTCGACGCTCACCTCGCCCTGCGCCGGCACATCGACTACGAGGATCGACTTGGCGTGTTCTTCAGAGAACGAATACGCAAGCGGTGAGCCTGAGTAGTGCGCAAGCGGGTGTTTACCGCCGGATGAAACCCGCTGTGGCCGGTGCAAATGACCCAAAGCAAGGTAGTCAATTCCTTCGAAGACACTGACGGGCGCTTCGGCCGCTCCCCCAACAGAGATTTGACGCTCAGACTCCGACTCTTCACCACCTGCGATGAACGCATGTGCAAGAACAACACTTCGCACCTTCGGCCGTGCCGCTAGGTCAGTGCGCACCTTGTCCATCGCAGCAGAAAGCACCTGCGCATGTGTGCGCCCAGTTTCGAGCGGTCGATAGTTCTGATCGGGGTCGAGGTAGTGAATGCCGTAGACGGCTACTTCATTGCCGGCGTCATCTACGAACAGCACAGGCGTGTCCACCATGTCGAGTGATGAGCGCACATGCAGACCCGCGCTTTCAAAGGCCCACCCGCCATAAGCAAGGCGATGCGAGGAATCATGATTGCCCGAGATCAGCACAACCGGACAGATCTCCACTAGCCGCCGCAAAGCACCGTTGAGCAGCCCGACCGACTCCTCGCTCGGCGCACTGCGGTCGTATACGTCGCCGGCGATGAAGATGCCATCTACGTCAAGTGCATCAGCCTGCGCCGCGAACCAATCGATGAATGCGACCTGCTCGTCGTAGCGCGACCGGGTGTTGAAGGTACGACCTAGGTGCCAGTCGGAGGTGTGCAGGAATCGCATGTGCTCACTGTGCCGTAGGAGTCTGACTGCCCGGATCCGGCATCGACTCACAGCCCACGCCATCGCCATCACGATCTAGGCCGTACTCGTCGGTGCCCACGACCCGCACCCGCACGCCCACCTCTGAGCAGGTCACCGTCGAGTCAGTCGGGACGCAGGGGTCGTAGTTGTTATTGCATTCGGTGACGACCAACGTCGGGGCAGGTGCCTGATTGCTCTGGATTGCAACCGTGGCAATAACTCCCCCAGCGGCAGCGGTGATCACCGCCAGCCCGATAAGGACGACCGGGTGGCTCACGCGCTTAGTGCGGGCCAGGAGCACAGCTCCCGCGGTCAAGAGGGCGGCTGCCCCCACGCCCACCACAACGCCAATCCACCCCAATAGCCAGGCGAGCAACGCACAGACGATTGCGGAGACAAGCCCGACACCGACAAGGGCGAGCGCCGTGCCAGTTCGCGAATCAGTCGCGCGACCTTCACCCTCGACTGCCGTCGTCGCTCCAGGCGCGTGAAGCAGCAGATCAACGGCTTCATCCACCCACGGCCCCGCGGGCAATCGCTCCGCTTCTGGGCTCGCAGCCAACACGGCACTGACCAGTTGCGAGGCCTGCGCTAAATCCACTCGGTCGATGAGTTGGGCACGACGGCCTTCCGGTCCAAGATCGCCATCGACGTCAGTGAACGGCATCGCGATAAACCACTCCGCGTGCGGCAGACCGTGCGGCCAGCCTTCCTGCCGCGACAGGAAGTTGCGCACTGCATGCTTGGCCCTTCGGGCTTGCGCCACCGGATGAATCCGACGCTTGCCGCCGCCGTTAGTCGTCGTCCACTCGCCGTTAGCGTAGGAAACCTGGCCACCCTTGACCTCAATCACTGCAATGCCGCGATCGGGCATCAACAAGACAAGGTCTGCCTCGACATCACCGGCCTGCTGATCAGTGAATCGCAGGCTGGAGATGAGCACATCGCCCTCGCGCATTTGCTCGCGAATCGCGTTCCACACCAGCCTCTCGCTGGCGGTGCGAAAAAGTGGCTGCTCTGGGATTAACCGCACGCCGACCACATCCCTAGTCCAGCGGCTTGTGCGGAGGCCTGCGCTGCCACAAACGCGTCGCGATGGTGGTAAGGCGTCCGATAGAGATACTCCGTCGCGAAGCCAGCTGCCACGAGATCGAGATTGACGGAGTCAGTCGGCGTAAGCCAGACATACGCCAATGTGCGGCCGTATTTGTCTACTGCATCCTGCGAAGAGTCCGGCTCGAGATAGACGCTACGACCATCAAGCAACCGCCGGACCTCGGCGGAGGATTCTGGCCCGAAGCACTCCACCGGTCTATTCGGGGCAACCGTCTCTGGCGTATCAATGCCAATGAACCGCACGGTCACATCGCCGCTCGGAGTCTGGACATGAATCGTGTCGCCATCCACTACTCGAGTGACCGGGTACGGGCCCTGAAGTTCCTGCACGGGCACTAGCGCACTCGCACTCGGCGCGGGCCCCATGGTCGCAGTGGGCGGATTGCTGATCGTCGGCGTGGGCACACTCGGCGAATTGCGGCTGAAGGCAAAAATGGAAATGACGACCACGGTTGCCCCCGTGATCACCCACGTAATCGATCTAGACCGCGCCCTCGCCACACTTCCCCCCTCGACAAAGAGGACTCTACTTTGCCGGGTCTAGTGGCGACCTCTAGACGCGCTCGACCAACATTGCCGCACCTTGGCCAACACCGATGCACAGCGATGACAAACCGAAATCAATCCCCTCGCGCTGCATCCGATTGAGAAGGGTGAGTGTGATGCGTACTCCACTCGATCCCAATGGGTGCCCCAGCGCAATTGCTCCACCGGCTGCATTCACGCGATCGCGATCAAGCCCGAGCTGACGTTCACACGCGATCACCTGAGCCGCGAAGGCCTCGTTGATCTCAATCGCACCCACATCAGCCAGAGCGGTCCCCGTTTTAGCCAGAACCTTCGAGATTGCCGGGACGGGTCCAATGCCAAAGAGGCTGGGTGAGACTCCAGCAGCCGCTGATCCGACGATTCGTGCTCGTGGCTTCAAGCCGTACTTCTTCACTGCGTCGCCAGAAGCAACGATCACTGCCGATGCCCCATCGGAGAGTGGTGATGCGTTGCCCGCTGTGACGACACCGTCGGTCACGAAAGACGGCTTGAGCGCAGACAATCCTTCGCGAGTTGTGTCTGCACGCACGGTCTCATCGCGCTGGACGGGTGCACCCTTTGCCGGCTGCACCGCGACGATTTCCTCGTCAAAAAATCCAGACTCCCACGATGCAGCGGCGGCCAATTGAGATCGCAACGCATATTCGTCTGCATCTGCTCGAGTTATGCCTTCACGTCGAGCGAGCTTTTCAACCGCTTCGCCGAGACCCATCGTCGCGTCGCCCTCATCAAGGGGGCGCATTCGCGGATTGACCAGTCGCCAGCCCAATGACGTATCGGCCACATCACCAGGCTTGGCCCACGGTGTGCCGGGCTTGGCCATCACCCATGGGGCTCGAGTCATCGATTCGCAACCGCCAGCAACGATAATTTCGGCGTCACCGGTACGAATGGAAGAAGCCGCAGACATGATCGCTTGGAGCCCCGATGCACACAGTCGGTTGACCGTAAACCCAGGCACACTCTGCGGAAGTCCCGCGAGCAACACAGCCATTCGCGCGACGTTGCGGTTGTCTTCGCCGGCTTGATTCGCCGCACCGAACACGACCTCGTCAATATCTTCACCCGTAAGACCAGCACGCGCGATCACTTCACCGAGCACCAAGGCAGCCAAATCGTCTGGACGAACCGTCGACAGCGCACCTCCATATCGACCGACCGGCGTACGTACGCCGCCGACAAGATACGCATCTGTGGACATTAGGAACCTCCTGCTCGGTGGGCGCGCAATGAATCAGGGCCACTCTAGGCCGCACTAGTCTGAGCGACGTGACCCTGCTCCCCGGCCCCACCGATGGTGCTACCGCGGTGACCGTCTGGTCGCTGGAAATGACGTCGCCGAGCCAGATGCGCTCTGGGCGAGTGCCCGCGCCTCTGCCCGAACTGCGCACTCGCCACGACGACGAGGCAGGCACGAGCCGCGGCTGTTACGCCGCTATCGGCGCTCCGTGGCACTGGGTCGATCGAGCCGACTGGACTCTTGACCAATGGCAGGCTTGGACCGATCGACCCGAACACCACATCGTGACCGCATGGATCGACGACAACCTGGTGGGCTACTACGAACTCGAGCAGCAGGCCGGAGCTGTGGAAATCTCCTACTTCGGGGTCACTGTGGCCGCCATGGGTCAAGGCATCGGCGGCTGGCTGCTCACCGAGGCACTGACTCATGCTTGGCGCTTGCCCGACACCACCCGAGTGTGGGTGCACACCTGCAGCCTTGATGCTCCGGCTGCGCTCGCACACTACGCGGCACGCGGCATGACGCAGTTCGACGAGAGCGTCGAATGGCGACTCGTCAGACCCCAACCTGAGCAGTGAGCCGCCCAGACGCGACTGCATCCGCGAGCGCTTGATGATCTAGCGCGTTTTGGTCTGCGTATGCAGTAGAGAACTCCACCATCTGATCCTCAAAGTCGGTCGTTGTGCCGAGGTATTCCGCAATTGCGAAGCGGTCTCCCGAACGCGCATGTGCCTTGGCGAGCGTCCACGCGCACACGGCTCCGTAGTAGCCGAAGACCTCGGGAACGAGACCGGTGACATCGACCGAACCCTTCCAGTCGCGCAACTGACGCACATAAAAATCGCGCGTGACGATATTGACGTCTGCGATCTTTTCCCAACCGAGGAACACATCACTCACCGCCTGCATGATGCGCTGACCTTGCACGACTCGTTCGCCGTGGTTGGAGTATTCGCTCGGTGCAGTAAATCGCTCGAGAACAGAGGCTTGGGCCTCTTTCAACTGCAAGAAGAGCGGGTCGCTGTCATCTTTGCCCGTGAAAAGCGCGATCCAGCAGCGCGTGCCGACGCTTCCCACGCCCACAACCTTGCGTGCAGCATCGCGAAGGGTGTACTGAGCAAATAGATGCCGACGATCCGCACTCAAAGTATTGGCGTAGTCGCTCTCCACTGAAGACAGCAGATGCTGAATGTATTCGATCCCTTGTGACTGAATAACGTCTTCAATGCGGACGACCAACGGTGGCTCACTCACAATTCGAAGGCGGCCGCCTTCCATCACCGTAAGTTTCTTCATCGCCTGAACGGAATTGCGACTCATCACCTTGGTCACCATTTTGTTGGCCTTGGTCACGTTTGCCTTTGGTGCCGCGAGTTGGATCTCCGCCAGGAGATTCTCCACATCAGCAAGCGCGTACCAGACGTCGAGTGTGTTCATGCCCGCAAACTGAAGCATCGCGGTGCGATACCGCGCTGCCGCGGTGCGCACTGCGGCCCGGCGCTCCTTGCCTTTGTCGCCGCGATCACGAGCGGCGACTTCGATGCTCGCACAGAGGCGCTTGACGTCCCACTCGATCGGCCCGGGCAGAGTCTCGTCGAAGTCGTTGATGTCGAAGACGAGACGACGCTCCGGTGAGCCGTACATGCCGAAATTGACGAGGTGCGCGTCACCGCAGAGTTGCGCGATGAGGTTGGTGCGCGGCCCGCGCGCCAGGTCCGAAGCCATCACCAGTGCGGCCCCGCGATAGAACGAGAAGGGAGAGGAAACCATGCGCCCATAACGGATAGGCACAAGCTCCGCGAGACGACTCTCGGCCTGTTCCTCCAGTAGCGAAATCGGGTCGGGCCGGTCCGTCAGGTTGAGTGCCGCGAGGTCATCCATGCCTGCCACCCTATGCGGTCTCCTCAGGGAGCCCGGTGGTAGCGTTTCTCCCGCGCGCCGCTAGCTCAACTGGCAGAGCAGCGGACTCTTAATCCGCGGGTTGTAGGTTCAAGTCCTACGCGGCGCACCCACGATTCACGAATACACAAACCGCCCTGGTACTCCGTCAGACCACGGCTGCTGCGTGGGGGTGAGCCGCTTCTTCTCAGCCTGCTCCTTCAGCAACGCCTTGAGCTCTGCCACCGTGTTCCGGTGGCGGCGCACCTTGGCGAGGTTGGTCTGCTCCAGCGGATCCTGAGTGAGGTTGTAGACCTCAATCTGATCAGGCTCAGGGCCCGTCTGCCCAGGTCGCGGATTGGTCACCTTGACGGTTGTCGTAGCAGTCTTGCTGCCGCCTTGATTGACATTGCCCGACACGATCGTCTGTACATCCTTGGAGCCGGGGCTCGACCAGAATTGAGTGTTGTCAAAGTAGCGGGTGTACTTCCACCGCTCCTTGGCACCACCGGCGCCTGTCGGCAGGTTGACCACGACGGTCTCCAGATTGGCCGGAGAAGCAACGGCCGGATACATCGTGCCGTTCCACGCGACCTGCGTTTGGCCACGCATGGGCTCGTCATCGGTCATGAAGTAGACCGGCGCATCCGCCATCTGGTTTTCGGTGACTTCACCGAGCAAGAAGCCCGAGAGATCGCGGCCAGGCAGCTTGCGGACCTGCGTATGCGACTCGCGAAGACGTCCACGCAGAGTCTCTTCGTCGAGACCGGCAAGTCCCAGCATCGTCGGCAGAAGATCGGCGTGGCTCGTGAGCATGTCGGTGGATTCCGCGGTGGGGAACAAACGCGGGTTATGGAACACGAACGGCACGCGAAGGACCTCGTCATAGGCAACGTGCCACTTCTGGAACATGCCACCATGCGAACCGAGCAACTCGCCATGATCAGAGAGGTAAACAACGATGGTGTCGCGGTATTCAGCTGCGTCGCTCTGCAATGCGGCGAGTACCTTGGCGATGTTCTCGTCCACGTTCTTCTGCAACTGGTAGTAGAAGCGGTGGTAGGCCGTGTTGTTCTTCGTCGGCTGCAAGGCAAGCGGGTAGGTGTCCCGGTAACTCGCCTGTGCCGTCGGCTTCGCGGACAGGTCCTCATTCGACGTGACGTCATAGTCATCTGTGAAGAGGTCCATCGGGACATTCGAGCCCTGCAACTGCTGAGCGAGATAGAGGTTCTGCTGCGCCAGCGACAACTGACCCCACAGCACGATGTCGTGTGGGTCAACGAAGGACGTCACCACTAGCCACGGACGTTCGTGGTCTTTCAGGTCCTTGAGAAGATCTGCACCTTGACGCGCGTAGACGCGATCGCGACCACGACCACCGGGGCCAGAAGACCCGGAGTTGAGCGGGTTGCTGCCGTGGGGCTCAGGCCCGATCCAGCCGTCGAAGCCGTAGGCGCCGAGTCGGTTGGCTTCTAGGTAGACCTGCTCCAGACGCGGATCAGCAAGGCCATTGTCGTCATATGACGGCAGGGCGTTGAAGCTGCCTGGTTGGTAGAGATCTGCATCGGAGACGTGCCACTTGCCCTTGTAGAACGTGTCATAACCGGCCGAGCGGAACCAGGCACCCATCGTCGGCACGGTGGTGGGATCGAGCCAGTACAGGTCCTCTTCTACTGCGCTCTTCGCGATTCCCGATGTCTGGGTCACGCCATGCAGGGAGGGGTACTGACCGGTGAAGAACGATGCGCGGCTCGGAGCACACGCCGAAGCCATGATGTGGTGGTTGTCGAAGGACATGCCCTTAGAACGCAGGAAGTTCTGCGACGGCAGGTTGGCATCCCGCCAACGGCCGAGGGCAGTGCTCTCGTAGACCGGCGCGTGCCGCTGTTCGTCAACAACAACAACAAGGAAGTTGGGGCGACGCTTGAGCTTGCCACGGGGAGTGAACCTCGGCAGGGTCTCGGCCTGAGCCGGCACTGAGGCGCCCACGACCGTTGCGGCACCAGCGAGGAGCCCAACAGCGCCTATGCCTTGGAGCATCCGACGGCGATTCATGCCCTGATTTTCCTCGGTCATTGCGATCCTCCTCGTGGCGCCGAAAGGGCGCCTAGATGGACCCTAGGGCCTGCGGGCAGCCGAAGACACAATAGGGACCAAGATCGGACGCAAAAACCGAATATGTCGGTCAAGACCAATCCCTGCCACACTCTCGGTCATGTCGAAATCTGACTTCCGTGCAGTCTTGGAGTCGGCGCCTGAACCACAACGCACGACCCTTTTAGTGGTTGTCGAACGTGTGCTTGCTGCGCTGCCCAAGGGAGTGAAAGTTCAGGAGTGCATCTCGTACGGGATTCCCACCATCAAGATCATGGGCGTGTCGGTCGCCGCTGTGGCTGCAAACAAGGACTTCTGCTCGTACTACCCATGCAGCGGCGGGGTGCTTTCGACGTTAGCCGCGGACTTAGCGGGATTCAGCCAGACCAAGAGCGCGCTTCACTTTCCGCACGGCACTCCACTACCAGCCGCCCTCGTTAAGAAGCTCGTGAAAACGCGGCTCGAGGAGATCTCGGCACGAGGTCGCTAACGAGAAAGTGAATTCTCGGAGCAATTAGACCCTCGACACCATTTCGACCTCTTTGATTTGCTATTTTATGCAAAATTTTTTCGGAGGCCACATGTCTACAGCAACGTCCGTCCGGCGCAATGCTCGCCGCATTCTTGCCGCCAGCGCCGCTGCTGCTGTAGTCGCTGTAAGCCTGACGACGCTGCCCGCCAGCCAGGCTGCCGCGACAGACTTCGCGGCCACTATCTCCGCCATGGGCGCTGGTGCCAATGAGGGCGTGTTCTCGATGGCGGCTACCAGCACAACTGCCTTTGCAGTCGGCAACTTCACCGCGATTGATGGCGTAACCGTGGACGGTATTGCCAGTTACGACATTGCCACGACGACATGGTCAAGCATGGGCACGTTCGACGTCACG
>CAINMH010000094.1 GCA_903850745.1 uncultured bacterium | reverse complement strand
CAGACCGAAGTAATCACAAATACGCTTGATCGCGGTGAAATTACATTAATCGCCCGTGGGGATTTACCAGAGTGCGATTCGCGCAACCAGTTCCAGTGTCCGCTCAATGAACCGGGTGCGGCGTTTCAGGCGTCCAGCGGGCCGCAGCGTATCGTGGTGAAGGTGGAGGGTAGGGCGATTCATGTGTTGGCTCCGCGTCGCGATACACCACTCTCTACAAATCAATTCTTCATTGCGAGTGCACGTGTGACAGGTGTGCCCGTTGGTGAGATTGCCCTCTTGAAGATGGGCCGACGTGAAATCGCCCGCGCACCCGTGACGACTGACGGCATCGTGCGTTTCCCCGCCGTGCGCGCTGTCGGTGATGGTGTCTACGCAATGAGTGTGAATGGTATGGCGGCACGTGTTCAGGTGAAGGTTGTCTTATTTGGGATTTTGGAGGTACGGAGCTCACGTGGTCTTGCCGTCAATGTGTCACCCGGCGCATGGGCACGCGAAACGACCATTGCGCTTACCCGTAATGGTCGCATCATTGCGAAGGCGAAAGTGCTGCGAACCCATCAAGCGCTGACGATTCAAGTACCCCGATTAAGCGGGACTTATCAGGTACAAGTCAGCACCCGATGGGGAATCGTCCCCGGAGCCAGAGCCTTCGTGGTGAAATGAGTTGCTAGGAGAACGCAGCCGTGAGTTGCGCAGTAGCCTCTCGGAGAACGCTGGGCTGTTTACAGAAGGCCCAGCGGACGTACGCGCCACCGATTAGTGGATCTGCACACAGTGCTTGAACGGGAATCGCAACTACACGTGCTCTCTCGGCAGCTTCTCTGCAGAACTGCATACCTTCCTCAAAGCCAAGTGATCGCACATTTGTCATGACGAAGTACGTTCCTTGCGACGGAAGAACCTCAAGTCCCATCTCGCGCAGACCCGAGGTCAGAATGTCGCGTTTGTATTCGAGATCGGCGCGAAATTCAGTGAAGTAGGAATCAGGTAGGTCGAGTCCCGCCGTCATCGCCCACTGGAATGGGCCGCCAGAAACGAAAGAGAGATGTTGGCGCACTACTCGTACGGCAGCAATGAGATCGCGAGGACCGCTCGCCCAACCGACCTTCCAACCGGTGAAGGAGAAGCACTTTCCACCACTACCGACAGTGACCGTACGCTCGAACATGCCAGGCAGCGTGCTGATGGGAACGTGTGGGTGGCCGGTGTACCAGAGATGTTCGTACGCCTCGTCGCTGATGACAATGAGGTCGTGTTCGATGGCAATGTCAGCGATCGCTTGAAGCTCTGCGAGTGTGAAGACCGTCCCTGTCGGGTTATGCGGACTGTTGATCAGGAGAACTTTGGTTCGGGGAGTGATGGCCGCTCGCAGCGCGTCAATGTCGGGCCGGAAGGTCGGTGGGCGGAGGGGCACAGCAACTCGGCGACCCCGTGCAAGAGAAATACCTGCGTCATAGACGTCGAACCATGGCTCGAAGATGATCACTTCATCATCTGTATCGACCAAGGCGAGGAGGGCCGCGGAGAGAATTTCGCTCGCTCCTGTGCCAACGACGACATCAGTGTCTGGATCGATCGAAAGGCCATAGAACCGCTGCTGATGTAGAGCAATCGCCTCACGCAACACCGACAATCCGTGCACAGGAGGGTATTGATTGCCCCGACCCTCGGTAATCGCGGCGATCGCGGCGTCCTTGAGGATCTGTGGTCCATCCGTATCGGGAAATCCCTGGCCCAAGTTGATGGCGCCCATCTTTGTGGCGAGCACGGACATCTCGCCGAAGATTGAGGCGGCATGAAGACGCATGCGAGGTACGAGGCGATCCACGTTCCAACCCTACGTCCGCTTAGGGTGTCCGTGTGGCAAGCGGTGTGATTCTTGTGTCTGACGATGACCTTGTGGTCGTACTCGATGTACCTGTGATCGAGGTCTCCGGGCTTGGTGACTGGGTCCCGACTGCAGCCATGCGCGTGGTCGAGGTGGTGGAGCAAGGTTTCATCACAGCTCCATTTGTCGTAGTTGCAGTAGGAGATGCCTGCGTGGGAATCCCTGCATTTGCGGTATCGCAGCGAGCTGCGCGACGGCAGATCGCTGGATATGTCTTTATCGAGCCCGTGCTACCAACTGTCGGAGCGAGTGATTGGCCGGACGCGCCAGTCACGGTTGTTACATGCAACGAATCCACTGCACATAGCGCACGACTACGCGGCTGGACCGTGTCCTCCGATGCAGCAGCTGATGTAATTGCTGCAGTAGTCGAGGAGTCCTAACGCATCGTTCGAGCAGTGGCTCTGCGCACCAGTGCACGTGGCGCATGTCGTGCGAGAACTGAAAGAAGCTTGTACTGCCTTCCGGGCACACTCACGGCATGTCCGCGTCGCACATCTGCAAGCGCGCGTTGTACTACCTGATCGACATCGAGCCACATCCACTGCGGAATCTCTGAGATGTTCATGTCTGCACGTTGATGGAACTCGGTATGTGTATAGCCGGGGCACACCGCTGTGACGTGAACACCAGTGCCCGCAAGTTCGGCGGAGAGACTTTCCGAGAACACTGTCACCCATGACTTGGCCGCTGAGTACGTTCCACTCGGAATCCAACCCGCAACACTGCTGACGTTGATGACCGCACCAGACCCGCGAGCGAGCATCCCCGGAACCGCTGCATGAGTGAGCCGCATGACGGCAGTGACCAGAACATCGAGTAGGCGCTGCTCGTCATCAATGGCGGAATCAACGAAAGTTTCGTTTATGCCGAACCCCGCATTGTTGATCAAGATCTCGATGGGCCGGTGGGGATCGGACAGTCTTGCCTCGACCGCTCGGCATTGCTCACGATCACTGAGATCGGCCACCAGAATCTCCACGTCGACCCGGGAAGCCGCCCGAAGATCAGCTGCGACCTGTTCAAGACGTGTGGCATCCCTTGCATTCAGGACCAGATCGTGGCCCGCGGCAGCCAACGAGCGGGCGAATGCGAGACCAATACCGGCGGTAGCTCCTGTGATCATGGCGCGACTCATGAGGACAGTGTGGCGTACCGTATGGGCATGTTGACTGGTCAACGCTGGATTCGGGCCGCCCTAGGAGCGCTCGCGGCCATTGGCGTTGTTGCGGCGGGCCTAGCTTCCCCAAGCACAGCTGTTGTCCACGGGGATCCGGCTAATGTCGACCAGTTCCCGTTTCTTGTGGCTGTCGGTGAGAAGGTCTATGGCGGTCAAGGCGATATGTATGGCGGTCGCTATAGCCAGTTCTGTGGCGGCACGCTCGTCGGTCCTCGCAAGGTGATCACTGCGGCCCACTGCCTATATGACGGCCCTTGGGTGGATGACGAACTCGTAGTGGGCTCCATGGGTGGTGGTGCGTTGTCATCAATGGATTCCGTAATTGGCGTCGTGAAGTCTTATGAGATTCATCCCGCCTATGACAGTGACTTGATTCTCAATGACATCGCGGTGATCACACTTGAGACAGACATGGTGGGTGTGCCTTATGCGGTGCCGGCGGCTGACGATTCTGCGCTCGTCGTTGGTGGAGCGCGTGCTGTCTCCGCGGGATGGGGATTGACGGATCAGACAATCGGTGACGACGGTTACCCCAATCTCTTCCGCATCGCACCGCTAACAGTATTCCCGGCATCCTCGTGCGGTGGCGGCGATTCGTATACGGTAAATGGCGAGCGCTTTAATGGATATGGCGTCAGCGATTCGGTATATTCCAGTAAGCAATTGTGTGCTCAGGGTTACCGCGACTCACAAATCGTAGATACCTGTGTCGGTGACTCTGGTGGACCACTCATCGCAGGGACCGGTGTGGAATTGCGCTTGGTAGGTGTCGTGAGTTGGGGTCCTCCGACGTGCGCAACGCGAGACCCTGGTGTCTACACGCGTGTCTCCCGCTACAAGTCGTTCCTAGAACAAAATGGTGTGAGTTTCGATCCACCACCTTCAGGAACCCCGCAAAGGCCCGTGCTTGTCAAGGCGGTGGTGTCAGCCCGAGCCCTGACTGTGCGCATGCAGACCGCAGCAACTGGCCCCCGCCCCACGTCTATGTGGGCGGTGGCCAAGGACTCTGCGGGTCACACTCACTCGTGTGCCGTGAACGCACCAGAAGGCAAGATGAATGCGTCTTGTGTCATTGGTGGGCTGATAAACGGTGAGCTCTACAGGGTCACTTCCTACGCGATCCTGGGTACCAATAAGTCTGCTCTTACCGCCGCACAAGAGTACGTACCCGCTGCACGGCCGAGTGCGCCTGAAATTCGACGGGTCCTACTCGGTACCCGCAGTGCCGTATTCAGTGTGCGTGGGTTCGTCGATAATGGCTCGAAAATCACCGCAAAGTACGTTCGCTGCACGGCGCTGAACCGCCCGAACCTGCAGGCGCCCATTGGTTCAGACAGCAAAGCGACCATAACCAGAATGGTCATTGGTGCTCGGTATTCCTGCGTGGCGTATGCGGTCAATTCGGTGGGTACGAGTGCTCCATCGGCTCCCGTGAGGTTCCTAGCCGAATGACCCCATAAGGTTGCCCCATGTCCGATATCCGCAGCACGCCCGCGTGGGCCGCACTCCGTCAGCAGATCCTCGATAAGGCCGTTGTGCACGGCAAAGTCATTCTTTCTAGTGGTCGTGAGGCCGACTATTACGTCGATTTGCGCCGAGTGACCCTTGACGGTGAGGCTGCACCGCTCGTCGGACAGGTGATGCTCGACCTCACCGCCCACTTGGACTACACCGCGGTTGGTGGACTCACCTTGGGAGCTGATCCGGTTGCTGGTGCCATGTTGCATGCAGCAGCGGCGCGTGGCGGTCGCATGGACGCGTTCGTCGTCCGCAAGGCCGAGAAGCAGCACGGCCTGCATCGACGTATCGAGGGCACTTTGACCACCGACCGTCGAGTGCTCGCGGTCGAGGACACGTCTACTACCGGGGGCTCAGTGTTGACGGCCGTCGAGGCGCTGCGCGAAGAAGGTGCTGAGATAGTCGGCGTCGCGGTGATTGTTGATCGCGGGGCTGGCGACACCGTTCGCGCGGCGGGGCTGGACTACTACGCCGCTTACTCCCTCGAAGATTTAGGCCTCGCCTGACCAGTTCCCCTGTGTGATCACGCCTTACCGCGCTGGCGGCGGTGGCGTACGAACTCGATGATCAACGGGACCACACTGATCACGACCACCAAGATCAGAATCAATTCGATGTTCTTGCTCACAAACTCGACTTGGCCGAGCCAATAGCCAAGGAGCGTCACGCCGACTGCCCAGAAAAGCGCGCCCAGTGCAGAAAAGGCGACGAACTTGCGGAAGTCCATCCGTGCAACACCCGCGGTGGCGGTGATAAACGTGCGCACTACGGGCACGAAACGCGCGAGCACGATTGCTCGTGCACCGTATTTTTCGAAGAATGAATGAGTGCGCTCGACGTAGACTTTCCTAAAGAATCGAGAGTCCTCACGTCGGAAGAGGGCCGGCCCTATGCGTGCGCCAATCCAATAACCACAGATATTGCCTACGAGTGCGGCAATGAAGAGAAGAGCCAGCGCAAGGAACAGGTTGACGTTGACCCACCCCGCAGCGATCGCGAGTCCGACGATGAACAGGAGCGAGTCGCCCGGAAGAAAGAACCCGATCAGCAATCCGCACTCGGCGAAGATGATGCCAACCGCGATCCAGAAGCCAGCGGTGCCGAATGTCTGCAGGAGATTCTGCGGATCCAGCCACGAGGGCCCGAGCAATACGACTTGTGCGCCAACGGCGCTAAAGGAGGTCACATATGCAGGGTATCTGCCGCGGCCGAGAACGCCGCCTAGTCTTTACCTCGTGTCCGTAGGAGTAGGTCCGTGGCCGGGAGGTCCAAAGGAGTGGGCTGCCGCTCTTGTGCGCGACCCACGCCTTGATCCCGAACTCCTCGAAAACGGCGATTCCCGCAACGTTGTCGACACTTATCGCTATTGGTTGATGGATGCGATCGTTGAAGACCTGGACTCGCGCCGGCATCCATTCCACATCGCGATCGAAAATTTCGAACACGACATGAATATTGGCTCGGTCGTACGCACTGCGAATGCATTCATGGCCGCTGAGGTGCATATCGTCGGAAAGCGCCGGTGGAATCGCCGAGGTGCGATGGTGACTGACCGCTATCAGCACATTAGGCACCACGACACGATGCCCGAACTACTAGCGTGGGCAGCCACCGAAAGCCTTCCTGTTATCGGCATTGATAACTTGCCGGGTTCGGTGCCACTGGAGACTTATGCATTGCCGCAGGCCTGTGTCCTTGTATTCGGTCAAGAAGGACCCGGGTTGTCAGGCGAAGCCCGCGAAGCATGCAAAGCGATTCTCACGATTGAGCAGTATGGCTCGACTCGGTCGATCAATGCGGGTGCAGCAGCGGCGATCGCGATGCACGCCTGGATTCGCCAGCACTGTTTTGGACAAGTGCCCTGACTCACCTAGGGTGAGTGTTCGTGAAGCAGTCCTTCGAAGTCTTTCGGGTGCCAAAGTACCCAAGTTTCTTCGCTGCGCGCTTCATCTCGAATCTCGGCAATGGCATGGGGCCGATCGCACTCGCCTTTGCGGTTCTCGCCCTGCCGGACTCCACACCGACATCGCTCTCGCTGGTGCTGGCAGCGCAGGCGATTCCTATGGTTGCCTTGTTGCCACTCGGTGGAGTGATTGCCGATCGACTTGGCCGAGCACGAGTCATTGCGATCACCGACGTTGTGCTTTCAGCGGTTGTGGCTGCGATCGGAGTCCTGTTCCTAACGAACACGGCGACCATCCCGGTCGTGATGGCCTTGAGTTTCGTCGCGGGATGTCTAAACGCTTTGTGGTACCCAGCTTTCACTGGACTCGCTGCCGATGTGGTGCCCGATAAACATCTGCAGGGAGCTAACGCGTATATCTCGTTTGCTTCCAACTCCGGACTAATTATTGGCACTGGAGTTGCCGGAATCATCGTGGCAACCCTAGGACCATCCATCGCAATCATCATCGATGCAGCGACATTCTTGGTGGCTGGAATACTCGTCTTCACATTCCGACACGTCTCAAAGAGACAGCCCACAGAGCAGTCACATCTGCGTGATCTTGTTGATGGTTGGAAGGTTTTTACTTCTTTCCGCTGGATCGTTGTCGTAGTGGGTGCCTACAGCTTAATTCTCATGGTTATGCGGGGTGCGGAGGAAGTTGTCGGGCCAGTCCTAGCCCTTGAAATTTATGGCGGTGCGGCCGGCTGGTCCCTCGTCCTCGCTGGTCAATCGATCGGGCTTTTGGTGGGTGCCGTGATTGCGTCAAGGTTCAAGCCGAAACGCCCCATGGTCTTCGGCGCACTTGCCACGGGCGCTTTGGTGCCCTATTTGCTCGCACTCGCTTTTGCCTCCCCATTGTGGGTAGTCGTGCCACTCGCCTTCTTCTGGGGTGTCGCGATGGACGCGTTCTACATCGTGTGGTTAACCGAGGTTCAGTCCCGGGTACCGCGCGAGGCCCTGTCGCGGGTTATGTCCTATGACGCTTTTGGGTCGCTCATCTTTGGACCACTTGGGCTTGCACTTGCCGGACCGCTCGTGGTGGTCATCGGCATCGCCAATACGCTATTCGTGGGTGCCGCCGTATGTTGCGCAGCAGTTGCAGCAATGCTTCTCGCGCCTTCTGTACGCGGACTGCGGGCGCTAACCACATCTAAACCTTTATGACCGACCTTCGCGGGGCCAAGTTGTTCTCTGGGTAGACTGCAGTCACACCACAGTTACGGGAGATCCCTATGAACAACGACATGCGCAATCAGATGGGCACCGGGAAGGGCTTTATCGCAGCTCTCGACCAGAGTGGCGGAAGCACTCCGAAGGCACTTGCCCAATACGGCGTCCCCGAGACCGCGTTTTCTAATGATGCGGAGATGTACGACCTCGTCCATGCGATGCGTACGCGCATCATCACGAATTCGGCCTTTGCCGGCCCGAAGGTGATTGCAGCGATTCTTTTCGAGCAGACCATGGATCGTCAGATTGAGGGTCGTCCCACTCCTGACTACCTCTGGAACGTTAAGCGCGTGGTCCCGCTCGTCAAGGTTGATAAGGGCCTGGCCGATGAGGTCAATGGTGCCCAGGTGATGAAGGCGATGCCCGAGCTAGATGACTTGTGTGCTCGTGCGGCTGGCAAGGGTGTCTTCGGCACCAAGATGCGCTCGGTCATCAACAAGGCTGATGCTGCAGGCGTTCAGGCAGTTGTCGATCAGCAGTTTGAGGTTGGTCTACAGATTCTGGGTAGTGGCCTGATGCCGATCCTCGAGCCTGAGGTCAATATCAAGAGTGCCGATAAGGCGCAGATCGAAGAACTGCTGCGCGATGCGCTGGCTAAGGGGCTTGATGCTCTTCCGGCTGGTCAGCAGGTGATGTTCAAACTCTCGCTACCTACTGTGCCCGATTTCTACAAACCGCTGATCGATGACCCGCGAGTGCTTCGTGTTGTCGCATTGTCAGGTGGCTACTCACGCGATGAGTCCTGCGAGATGTTAGCGAAGAATCACGACATGATCGCGAGCTTCTCCCGAGCGCTGTCTGAGGGTCTGAGCGCTCAGCAGAGCGACGCCGAGTTCACGGCCACGCTTCAGGCGACTGTCGATCAAATCTCATCTGCGTCGGGTACGTGATCAGCGTATGACTACTCACGAGAACCTTCTTGGTGGCCCGCCCCCGACCTTCCTTCCTGATGTTGTCGAGCCACGTACCGAGTTGGCGAGCGGTGCAGATGCCTACGATGTCGCGCGTCGACATCCGACATCGAGTCTCGCGTGGGCAACCCTCGCCGACCAGGCATGGGCGGAGGGTCGAGTTGTTGAGTCCTACGCATTTGCGCGTGTGGGTTATCACCGCGGACTCGACTCGTTGCGTCGAAGCGGATGGAAGGGCCATGGCCCCGTGCCGTGGTCACATGAGCCCAATCGCGGTTTCTTGCGTTGCCTCAATGCGTTGCAGCGTGCGGCTGCCGCGATAAGCGAGACAGACGAAGCTGAGCGCTGTGCGGCATTCCTGCTCGATTGTGACCCCGCAGCGGCGCCCGCCATGCGCGGCTGACTACGCGCCAATGCGGGTTGCAGTAGTAGGTGGTGGCATTTCCGGTGTGACGTGCGCGCGAGAGTTGATGCGTGGTGGCGCAGAGGTGACACTCCTAGATCGTGGGCATCGACTCGGTGGTCGACTCGGAGCGCAGACTCTGCGTGAGACTGGCACCCGCTGGGATGGACACATCGTGGATGTCGGCGCGTCGTACTTCACGGCAGCAAGTCCGGAGTTCACCACGCAGGTCAATGATTGGATCGCACGTGGCATTGCGCGCGAATGGACCGATACGTTCCACATTGCCGATCCACAGGGTGTGATTGGTCCCAAGATCGGACCCATGCGGTATTCAACTCCAGGTGGTTTGCGGAGTGTGGTTGAAGACATCGCCGCGGAGCTCAATGGGGATGTTGACGTACGCCATCCAATTGACGTACAGCAGGTAACTTGGCTTGACGGCCCTCTTATCGATGGCGAGCGCTACGACGCTGTCGCGATTTGTGCGCCCGATCCGCAGTCCTTGCGCCTCATCGATGAGACTTCGAACAATCTCAATGGAGTGCGCACAGTGTTGGAAGGACATACGCGGGCTTGGGAACCCACGATGGCTCTTGTTGCGGTCGCCGAGGAGCGTTATTGGCCGGAGTTTGAGGGCGTCTTCGTGAACGATGATGCGATCCTCACGTGGGTTGCCGATGACGGACGACGACGCGGCGATGATGCAGCGGTGCTCGTGGCGCATTCGACTGCAGTGCTTGCTTCACGACATTTGCCGGAGCCCATCGCGGCGGCGCCGGCGATGCTGGCAGCGCTTCGTGCCGTTCTGGGAGTGCAGCGCGATCCAGACTGGTTCACGGTCAAGCGCTGGACCTACGCCAAGCCCCAGAGTGCGCGTCCTGAGCCCTGCTTCTGGGACGCTGACGCGAGAGTCGGAATAGCCGGTGATTCGTGGGGCGGCCAGCCTCGGGTGGAGGCCGCGTACCTCTCCGGCCTTGCTCTTGGCACAGCGATCCTGACTCTCCGGTAGCATTCGCGAGTACCGCCCCCTTTTTTCGAGGAGTTGCGCATGCCTGCCGTCGTACTTCTAGGCGCCCAGTGGGGCGATGAAGGCAAGGGCAAAGCCACCGATCTACTCGGGGGCCGCGTCGACTATGTGGTGCGCTACCAGGGCGGCAACAACGCAGGGCACACCGTCGTCATCGGCGACCAGAAGTTCGCTTTGCACCTGCTGCCCAGCGGCATCCTCACCCCGACCGTCACCTCGGTGATCGGCAACGGCGTCGTGATCGACCCCGAAGTGCTGTTACGCGAACTCGCTGGGCTCAAGGAGCGTGGCGTCGAGACCGGCAAGCTGGTTATCAGCGCCAACGCGCATCTCATTACGCCTTATCACGTGACACTCGACAAGACGATTGAGCGATTTCTTGGCAACGCCAAGATCGGCACGACGGGCCGTGGCATCGGGCCGACGTACGGTGACAAAGTCGCGCGTCTGGGCATTCGTGTCCAGGACATCTTTGATCCGAGCATCCTGCGTCAAAAGGTCGAAGGTGCGCTCGCGCATAAGAACCAGGTGCTGATCAAGGTCTACAACGTGCGCGCAATTGACCCCGATGCAATTGTCGACTCTCTACTCGAATACGCCGAGATCTTGCGTCCGTACGTCACGGACACTGCGCTCCTGCTCAACACGGCACTTGCCGAGGGCAAGACAGTGTTGCTCGAAGGTGGTCAGGGCACACTGCTTGATGTTGATCACGGCACATACCCGTTCGTGACGTCATCCAATCCCACCGCGGGCGGCGCATGCACCGGCAGCGGCATTGGACCCACTCGCATCACGCGCGTCATCGGCATCCTCAAGGCCTACACAACTCGCGTGGGTTCGGGACCATTCCCGACGGAGTTGCTTGATGCGGATGGTGAACGACTGCGCACCATCGGTGGTGAGCGCGGTGTGACCACTGGGCGCCCGCGTCGCTGTGGTTGGTTTGATGCGCCGATCGCGCGCTTTGCAACGCGCGTTAACGGTCTTACTGACTTCTTCCTGACCAAGCTCGATGTGCTCACGGGCTTCGAGCAGATCCCGGTATGTGTGGCATACGAGATCGACGGTATGCGTCATGACGAGATTCCGATGACGCAGACCGACTTCCATCACGCCAAGCCGATCTACGAAATGTTGCCCGGCTGGAGCGAAGACATTTCGGGTGTGCGCACATTCGAAGACCTTCCCGCCAACGCGCGTGCATATGTGAAGTTCCTCGAAGACATCTCCGGTGCGCCGATGAGCGCCATCGGCGTCGGCCAAGACCGCAACGCGACAATCGTGATCAACGACCTCATTAACTAGCGTCAGGTCTGCCAGCGCGCCAATTCGCAAGATCGCCTTGACACGGTGTTTCACGGTGTTTTACTTTTGAATGATTAGTTTGGACTTTTAGACGGGAGACTAAGATGGGTTTTCGTAGCACGCTCAGACGGCTTGGAATTTTCTGTGTGATGTTAGTTGCCGTGTCAGGTATCGGCGCAGGTTTCGCGACTGCGGCATCGGCAAATGACGTTACCAACTTTCAAGTGAATGGTCCCAGTGACGAAACTGCCGGGACAATCACTTGGTTCAACAGATCAATTGGAATTCAGGGATACGTAACCGACAGCACGAGCGGTTGGACAACCGTAAAGTTCAATTCACACACGACCGATTCAATCCTTCAGGCGACGCGCACCGCGAATGATGGCACAACGCCCTTCGCTTTCAATGTGGACGCCTCGGATGTAGTTGGCGGTGTCCTACGGGTCTACATCCAACTGTGCAACACAGGTATTTGCTATGGCGGCGCGACATATTGGCGACCATAATGCTCGCCCGTGCGCGAGTTGGAAAGACTTTAGCCTCGGCGTGCGCTCTTGCGGTGGTCGTGGGTGGCGTTGCCGCGAATGCCCAGACTGTGTCGGCAACACCCCTGCCGTCATCGGACAGCAGGCAGAATTCTGACGCGGGTCAGAACCGCAAGCCGTTTTCTCCTTTCGACTGGAGCTTGCCGACAACGAAGCGCATTGACGTTGCGAAAATAGCGTGTCCTACGTGTTGGACAGTGCCGAATCCAGTGGGCTTTCTACGTGGCCGTGCCTATGAAGTGGTGCAGGTACAACGCCAAAACTACTTGGCTCGAGATCGTGAGTTGATAGCTAGCGTTATCGCTGCTGCCGATGTACGCGCTGCGGCTAATCCTGATCTGCCGATCGTGGTTGTCGTCATAGCTTTAAGAGCAATGGCTTCAATACAACGGGGCAGGGATCCACAGGATTGGATAGATTGGGAGATCTTGAGATTGCGGAATGCGGGAATTGCCAACGCCGTAATTGCCGCGAACACACAGGTCTATCCTTCTGCTCTCTTGGGGGCCACGCGAGGGTTCCCCGGTGACACTTTCAGCGTCATAGGCGTGGGCTCGGATGGATTGGTGAAGTCGTCTGTAACCGGCCTCAAGCAGACTCTCGCAGCATTAGGACGGTGAAGCGTTCGACAATCGTGGCGGCTGATCGAATCAATTCGCTTCAGAGGCCGAGTTCGTAGAGCTGCGCCTGAATAAGCGCACGGTCTTCTGGGTCCGCGATCGACTCGAGGGTAATCAACGCTTGGGCGTGCCACGCATTCGCGGCTTCGCGCCCGTTGGCGATCAACTCGGCGCGCGTCATGCCCTCGAGTGCTGAAGGAAGCAGCCAGTCGGCCAGATCAGCAGAGGATTCCGCCAGCTGCAAAGCGAGAGCGGCATGCCGCACCGCCTCAGCACCCATCCCAGCGGTTGCGTAGGCGCGACTGACCAGCCATTCGCCAATCGCGGCCTGTTCAATGCCGCCCACACCGCGCCAGAGATGGCGACTGGCGTGAGCGCAATCGATGAGTTCGTTGAGTGCTTCGGGTGAGCGGTCATCTGAGTCGAGGATGTCCCACGCCTGGTTGTACAACGAGATGGCCATGCTGCGTCGAGCCTTGTCGACTGCTTCGTCTGCGGACATTCTTGGCCTCTCTACCCATGTCGTTGAAGGCTCACGATACTCACTAGGGTCGTACCCATGAAGGTCCTCGTCATCGGCTCTGGTGCACGCGAGCACGCACTCGTACGCGCGCTCCTGCGTGACAGCAAGGTGACCGCGGTTGTCGCGGCTCCTGGCAACGCGGGCATTGCCGCCGAGGTCCAAACCTGCGCAGTGGATGTTAAGGATGCAGCGGCCATAGCAGCGCTTGCCGGTGATCTCGGGGTCGATCTCGTTGTCATCGGGCCCGAGGGGCCACTCGTGGCCGGTGCGGCTGATGCCGTACGTGCCCGCGGCATTGGCTGCTTTGGACCCTCCGCTGCCGCGGCCCAAATCGAGGGCAGCAAAGCGTTCGCGAAGCAGGTGATGGCAGACGCGGGTGTGCCGACAGCGCAGGCATTCGTCTGCACGTCTCGGGCCGATATCGAGAATGCTCTGACCGCTTTTGGTGCGCCGTACGTCGTTAAGGACGATGGACTCGCCGCGGGCAAGGGCGTCGTAGTTACTTCTGATCTTGCCGAGGCACTTGATCACGCCATGACGTGCCTTACAGCGGGCTCGCAAGTGGTGATCGAGGAATTCCTTGATGGTCCCGAGGTGTCGCTTTTCGCAATCACTGATGGCACGACGGTCATCCCGCTAGTTCCTGCCCAGGACTTCAAGCGAGTAGGCGATGGTGATGCCGGTCCGAACACTGGTGGCATGGGTGCTTATGCACCGCTTCCGTGGGCGCCGGTTGGACTTGTCGATGAAGTGATGGCGAGCGTGCTGCAGCCAACTGTCGATGTGATGCGTGAGCGTGGCACACCATTTAGTGGACTGCTCTATGCTGGGCTCGCATTAACTTCGCGCGGCGTACGAGTTATTGAGTTCAATGCCCGTTTTGGTGACCCCGAGACGCAGGTCGTGCTCGCATTACTCGAGTCACCGATCACCGATCTGTTGCTCGGTTCTGCGCGTGGCACTCTGCATGAAATTGATGCGCCGCGGTGGGGCGGTGCAGCTGCGGTCACAGTTGTTGTTGCCGCTGCTGGCTACCCTGCCTCGCCGCGTATCGGTGATCCGATCACTGGTATCGCTACGGCTGATGCAAAGGACGGGGTGTCGGTCTTGCATGCCGGAACCATATTGAGCGACTCCGGTGAGGTGTTGTCCAACGGTGGGCGCGTGCTTTCGGTGACTGTCACGGGGGATTCGCTGAGTGAGGCCAGGGTTCGGGCGTATGCCGCACTTGACTGCATTTCGCTTGCTGGATCACACGCTCGACGCGATATAGCAGCCAAGGCAGCTGGGGAAATCTGACGATTTCAGAGCGAATTTTGGGGCACTTTGTCTCACTTCGCTATCGCTTTGGCCTTAGGGGATGGCATCTGCCGGTGCGTCGTGACACGATCTAGACAGGAGAAGGAGGTGGACCGCATGGGACTTGAAGCTGACGGCATGGATTTTGCGTTCGCCGCTTGGCGCGAGGAAGGCCGGTGGAGCGTTGCTGCATTGGCACCACGTGCTTCCGAGTCGATGGACGATCTAGTCGGGTCCCTGCGACATCTTCCGGGTGAAGGTGGCACGCTCGGCTTCGTCGGCGTTGCCGATGAGTTCTTCGTGCTCGCGCGCGTTTTGCCCGGTGTTGCTACTCGCGTACTTCTCTCTGATCTCAATGCTGCGTATGAATGGCCTCTGGCCGACGAAGCGGCGAAGTTCCTCGAGATTGAGTTGCCCGAAGATGATGACGAGTTAGATGAGCCCGAGCCGATTGGTGACTTCGCCATCGTCGCGGATTTCGGTATGGATGCTGAGTCGTTGGAGTTGCTCTGCACAGATGATGAGGTCTACCCCGATGAGATCGTCGCATCAATCGCTACCCGCCTGGGTTTCATGGATCAGGTGAACGACCTCCTGGAGGAGCCACCCGCGTGACTGCGTTGCCTGTCTACGACGCAGTCATGCGCGTAGCACTTGACGAAGCGCAACTATCCGGTGCTGATGTGCCTGTCGGTGCGGTGGTGATTGACGCGTCTGGTGCACTAATTGCGCGTGCGCACAACGAACGTGAAGCCACTGGCGATCCGACTGCGCACGCTGAGGTGCTAGCAGTGCGTGCTGCTGCTGCGGTCTTAGGCGAGTGGCGCTTATCGGGCTGCACTCTCGTGGTCACACTCGAGCCCTGCCCAATGTGCGCAGGCGCAATCGGACTCTCACGGATCGACCGAGTCGTCTTTGGTGCGTGGAATGACGAGTACGGTGCGGCTGGGTCGATGTGGGACCTCCTCCGCGACCGGCGCCTCACGCATCGACCGGAAGTTGTCTCCGGAGTGCTTGCCGAGGAGTGTTCGGCGCTCGTACGAGAGTTCTTCGCGGACCGACGCGCCTAAGCCGGCCCGGCCGCGGGCCTGTATTCTCTCCCGCGGTGGCGTGTCCGAGCGGCCAAAGGAGCGCGCCTCGAAAGCGCGTGTGGGGGCAACTTCACCGTGGGTTCAAATCCCACCGCCACCGCCATGATGTGAGGGAATCCCTTCGGGGGTTCCCTCACATCATTTTTGGATGCGAGGGATTTGGGAGGAGCTGCGCGCAGAGCAGCGACGGTTCCCACCGCCACCGCCATGGGGTAGTGACGAAACTCGCTACCCAGAAGTGACGAAACTCCCCGTCGGGGGCTCGAGGGCCCTTGGCGGGGAGTTCGTCGTTGTATCGGGTGTTTCGTGCCGCGGCCTACTTGAGGATGCGACTGACGGCCCTGTCGTACAGGCCGTCGCCGCCGAAGCGGCGCAGTCTCCACATCGGCTTGGCGAGGTAGCCCGCCATGTAGCGGCCCTTGGGCTTGGGCGCCTGGATGGCCTTGAGGATTGTGTCGGCGATGAGGGTCGGTGACGACAGTTTGCTGTTGAACGACGGGTCCGACATGGTGCGATCCATCTTGCCCTGCAGCTCCAGGTAGGGGTCCGATACGCCGACTTGATGCATGTTCACCACGTCGTTGAACTCCGTAGCTATTGCACCCGGCTCGATGATGACAACGTCGATACCCATGGACTTGAGCTCCACGCGCAGGCAGTCCGACCAGCCCTCGAGTGCGTGCTTGGTAGCGTGATACCAGGCTCCGAGCGGTGTATAGATACGGCCTCCCATGGAGGAGACGTTGACGATGGTGCCCCTGCCTTGAGCTCGCATGTGGGGGATGACCAACTGCGTGAGGCGAGCGAGACCAAAGATGTTGACATCGAACTGCCGCCGCGCGGCATCGATGGAGACGTCCTCCACGGGGCCGTACTGCGCATACCCGGCGTTGTTGACCAGCACATCTAGTCGCCCCTGCTCGTCGACGATGCGCTGCACCGCGGCGCGGACCTGCTGGTCGTCGGTGATGTCCATAGCGATGGGGACCACGCCGGGAAGCTGCGCGATTCGGTCAGCGCGACGGGCCGCTCCGTAGACGGTGTATCCGGCGGCTGCGAGGCGAGTGGCGGTGGCTTCGCCGATGCCGCTGGAGGCACCGGTGACGAGGACGACACGGCTAGACATGGACTCTCCCTCAGTAGTAATACGCTACCGTAGCGTAGCATACAGTCAAAGCGTAACATACAGTCAAGGGGGCATACTTGGCCCGTGAGCGAATCACTCGTCGACGTAGACCCACGTGTACGTCGCTCCCGCGAGGCCGTGCTTGCGGCGTCTGTCGCGTTCTTCGTGGCGGGCGGCCCGCGCGCGGTGACGGTCGATGCGGTCAGCGAAGCATCAGGCGTTGCGAAGACCACGATCTATCGACACTGGCGGGATCGGGCGCATCTGCTGGCTGACACCTACCGTGCCTGCCTGCCCGTCGTACCGGCACCGGCTGACAGCGTTTCGCCGGAGACGGCCCTCCGTGACGTCGTTCGATCGCTCGTCCATGGCATGGGTCAGGAGCCCACTCGAAGTGCGCTCCCGCATCTCATCGCCACACCACTCGACCCTGTCGAATCGGCGGCCTTGCCACCCGATGTCCTCGACCAGACCTTTTCTCCGCTCGTCGCTTCGATTGAGCGAGCGGCTTCTGCAGGAGTGATCCCCAAGCGTACCGACACCATGGAGGCTAAACATCAGTTGGTGGGTTTCATCATCATGTCGGCGATTGACCCTACATGCGCCATGAACAACTCCCTGGCCGACAGGGTTACGGAACTCTTCCTCGCGGGTCGGCAGGCACAGACGTAGAAGCGAATGGCGCGCCCAGCTGGCTGGCGCTCGGGCAGCAGCCGCACGTGTGCAAGGAATGGCCGGAATGGCGTGCGGGCGTCGTGAGTGAGCACCGAAACCGACTTGATGCACGAGGCTGCGGAGTTTCGTAAGCACCCCGCCATGACGTGAGGGGGTCCCTTCGGGGGTCCCCTCACGCACTTCTTCCCCCCGTCGACGTCACCTTGCGTCGCCCTAAAGCTGTCGATTAGGGCGACGCAAGGTGACGTCGGGGAAATGAGCGAGGCCTAGACTCCTCGTGTGACTGAGACCCCCGCCTTGCGGCTGCAAGGTGTCGTGAAGCGGTTTGGGGCGCTCACTGCTGTTGATCATCTCGATCTTGAGGTACCTGAGGGTGTATGCCTTGGGTTGCTCGGCCCCAACGGTGCGGGTAAGTCGACCACCATGAAGATGCTCACGGGGCAGGCGATTGCCGATGAGGGCACCATCGAGGTCCTGGGATTCCCAGTGCCGGCGAAGTCCAAGCAGGCCCGTGGACTCATGGGAGTTGTCCCGCAAGCAGACAACCTCGACGAAGAGCTCACGTGTGCGGAGAACCTGCTCATCTGGGCAACGCTGCAACCGATCGCGCGCAAACAGCGCCCGCAAGCCGTGGCCGATGCGCTTGCGCTTGCGGCACTCACCGATCGCGCCCACTCGAAGGTCGGCACACTTTCGGGGGGCATGAAACGACGTCTACTCATCGCCCGTGGACTCGTGCATAATCCCCGTGTTGTGCTGCTTGATGAACCCACTGTTGGCCTCGACCCGCAAGTGCGCGCAGACATCTGGGTCATCATCGATCGACTACGCAATGAAGGCGTGACCGTATTGATGTCGACGCACTACATCGAAGAAGCTGAGCGTCTCGCGGATGACATAGCAATCATGAGCCATGGCCGCATCATTGCGCGCGGCGCACCGCAGCAACTATTGGACACTCATGTGGGCACACATGCGCTGGAGTTTTATGGCCCACCTGAGCGTCTCACCGAGGTTGAGGCTATTGCGGAGGGAATGCCGACGCGACGTACTGGCCCCAGTGTGTCGATCCTGCGCGCAGAATCAATCCCTGAGGCTATGCACGAACGTCTTGGAGCTGGCACCAAGCGCGTGGCAAATCTTGAAGATGTATTCGTGCTGCTCACTGGTGAGGTGCTCGAATGATCGATGTCCATGCCTACGCGGGCATTTTGACGCGAGAAGCGATCATGTTTCGTCGCCTCTGGGTGTCGACAACCTTCGCGTCCATTGTTGAGCCGACCATCTATCTGCTGGCATTCGGCCTCGGCCTTGGAGCACTGATCTCCAACATCAATGGCTACTCCTACATCGAGTTTGTGGGCACTGGCTCGGTCGCGACCGCTGTGCTTTTCTCGAGTGTTTTCACTGGCATGTTTACGACTTATGTCCGTCGCGTGTATCAAAAGACGTACGACGGTCTGCTCTCCACGCCGGTTGATGTCTCGGAGATCATGACCGCTGAGGGCCTATGGATCGCGGCCAAGGCCGGTGTCTACGGCTGTGCGCCCCTGCTCGTCGCCATGTGTTTTGGGCTACCGCCGTCGTGGGGGATGTTGGCGGTGCCCTTCATCGGGTTCCTTACCGGTCTCGGCTTTGGGTTCTTTGGTCAGTGGCTTAGCGGCTTGGTCCCGAGCATTGATTCGTTCAACTACGTGACGAGTGCACTCATCACGCCGCTGTTCTTGGTTGCTGGCACGTTTTTCCCACTTACCCAGCTACCACAGTGGGCACAGACAATTGCGCAGATCAATCCGCTCTATCACTGTGTAGAACTGGTGCGGCACGCTGTGTTCGGTTGGGAAGGCTGGGCCGATGTGTGGAACGTCGCAGTGCTCATCATGTTTGTGATCATCGCGCGCTACCTGTCGATCCGGCGCCTCCGCAAGCGGCTCATCGGTTGAGCAAAGCCTTGCCTTGACCGGCGTTCTGGATGAGCCCTACGAGGTATGCGCGAAGTTCATCCGACCCTGCCCACAGACCTCCGGGGCTGCCGAAGATGCCACAACCGTCTAGCCCGATTTGGACCCAGCCAATCTTGCCGGTCAGGACCACGAAAAGGTGGTGATCAGTGGGATCGCATTCTGGGTCTGACTCGATCTTTCGGTAGAACCCGTTGATGGCGGCCACGGCCCTAGTTGACAGCCCGAGGCCAGCGATGAGCGTCCCCACATCGCTTTGGTCGCTTTGGTAGACGCACATTCTCATGGAGCTCTCTGGCAGCGGGTCCGGTGAACCTTTCGCTTTCGCAGGCTTCTCGAGGGTCAGCATGTCTTTGAATTGGTATGAGCAGCCAGTTTCGGTGACGAGGCTGCTTTGCGTCATTTCGATCGGTACTTCGCGCACCTTCTGAACCATGAGGCTGTGCAGTGCTGCGAGCCACCGTGGCTGCGGTTTCCCGCAAATGTCAACCGGTGGAGCGATGTTGCGAACACCCGAGGAGCTGTGAACGGTGATGATGGGAGTCAAGTAGCCCTCTGCTGTGCAGGGCAAGTCAGTTGGTGGTTCATCCGGACGCCCACTCGATTCTAGAAGTTCGGCCATTCCTTCGACGACTTGATCAACGATCGCGGTCGACCAAACTGATCCATCCTCTTGAGTTAGTGATCCGCCATGGCAGATGTAGATCGCGGAGACCTCGCTAAGGGGGACATTAACGTGCTCCGGATTGGCCGTACTGCACAGTGGAGCGCTCTTCTCCACAGCTTTGGAGCTGAGAGGCGATAAAGCAGCCGAGAACTTTGCGGTCCATACCAGACCATCTACAGCGGTCGGGGCGGCAGCAGATGCAGGCGCCGCAGATGAACCATCTCCGGCAGAGAACTCCTGGCTGAACAACGGCCGAGGGCCGCCCAAGTCCAGGCGCGTTGAAGCGGAACCTGAAGTTCCGGAACCTGCTGAAAAGATCGGAGCGAGTGAAGTGAGGGCCACGGCTCCTGCTGCAACAACGGCTACAGAGGCAGCTGCGGCGATCAGCACAGGAGTACGCCGACGGCGAGTGCGCACGCCGTCAATCTCCGGCATCTGCTCGGCATGCTGCTTCATGCTGGCGCGGAGTAGATCCTCGAGTTCGCGATCGTCGTTCATACGTTGTCCTTTGTTGTTTGTTGCAGTCGCGTTCGCAAGGTTGCAAGTCCGCGCGAAGCATTCGTACGGACTGTGACGGCAGAGACCCCCATAGTTGTTGCAATGTCTTCGTCACTGAGGTCATCGAAGTAGCGCAGAGCTAGCGCGGTGCGCTGCTTCGGAGGGAGAGTCGCGAGAAGATTCCACACCTCCTCAAGCCCGCTCCGGTCCGAAGGCTCGAAGGTGATCGGCGGCACGAGATTGGTCGGCTCGGGATGCACCACCTCACGACTCGACATCCGCCGCCGCCAAGAGAGATGCTCACGCACCAGGATCTGTCGGACGTACGCCCTAGGGGAGTCCGCGGCAGACACGCGATCCCAGAAGCGATAGGCCTTAAGCAGTGTCCCCTGAACGAGATCCTCGGCGAGGTAGGCATCTCCTGTGATGACATAGGCGAGACGCACGAGAGAAGCACGATGTTCCAACGTGAATTCAGTGAACGGATCATCGCCATCGGCAACTGCCAACGGCACGCGACCGCTCGGCCCCTCTTTGGCGCTCTCCACTCCCCCTCGACGCTGCATACCTCTGATTGTGTTGCATTCACCTCACAGTGTGAAGGCGCCTTTCAGGACTCGAGTCGCTCCTGAAGTGGTCTTTACCCCCTTGGATGAGGTAGAACAGAGGTCTGATGACCAGTCCTCGGCGATCGATCTTGCGCATACTCACGGGAGCTTCTCTCGTGAGCGCTCTTGTCGTCACAGGCCTCAGTGCTGTTCCCGCGGCTGGCGTAAATCTGAAGACCTATTGCGGCGCAATGCTCGACACCACCAAGGCCGCGCAAGTTGACCTTTCTGATCTGGCTACCGCAAACACGATTGTCTTTCGTGGCAAGCCTGTCTCTGTTGCGCCAGGGGCGCAGTGGCTGGATCTCCATCCGGGTGAGCGATTCTGGACCGAGTACTTCAATTGGATGGAGTGGCTTGGTCCGATCGCTGTAGTGGACATGCCAAAGGCGGTTGAGATTTTCTTGGATCGTGCTGCGGCAGTGCCGGATCCTGGTTCGAGTGTCGGTCCTATGGAGACCATTCGACAGGGATGGAACGAGTCATCAATCACAAAGCGTTTGCGTATCTCTACCTGCCTTTGGCAGCAGACGGCAGATACGCGGTTGCTTGCTCCGATTGAGGCACTAGCAAATGCAGCGATGGATCCTGAGCGCTACTACGGACTTCCTCGGAAACGACCACACAACCACGGTCTGATGTCGAACATGGCCTTGTATCGTGTCGGCCGACTCATGGTGCGACCTGAGTGGCAGTCGTACGCCCTAGCCAGAGCACAGGCTGATGCCACGCGGGTATTCGATCGTTGCGGGCTGACATTGGAGCAGTCGATTGCCTATCAGCGAGCCAACATGTACATGTGGGCTGGTGCAAATCGGCAGTTCAAAACCGAAGTAGTTCCCGCGAGCACCTTGGCTCTCGGTGCGAGCAGCCTAGCCGCACTCGCGCGCCCCGACGGTGTCCTTGAGTCCGTGGGCGACGGCGCCACTGGTCAGCTTGTAGTCCCCTCGGGGAAGGCACTGTGGTGTCCAAAGTCAGGATTCGCCGTCCGCACAACCGAAACTGACCACTTCATCTTGCGCGGTGGACCTGCTCGCTGGGCGCACGGACATGAGGACCATGGCTCGATCACGTGGTTCTCTTCCGGAGTGCCGGTGCTTTCTGATCGTGGTCGCGCGCCAAAGACTGACGCCATTGCGCTCGCGTGGAGTCGGTCGATGCCCGCTCACTCGACGTTCGAGCCGCTAGGTCAAACCAAATCCGGTTATACACGTATGAAAGTCGCCGGCCCTCTGCGCTATCGCCTGACTGACGCCCCGGGTGGTTCAACTCGCGCGCGCGACATAACTTTCACGGCGCGTCAAGTCTCTGTCACTGACACAGCGGCGGTGCCGACGACCGACCCACTGACGCCGTGGACGTGGGTGCAGCATTGGCAACTCGCGCCAGGTTGGATTCCCGACGCGACGGGTGCGACCTACACAGATGGCACTCGCCTAGACATTGTCTGCAGCGCAGGGGCACTCACCGCAACGGCAGTGACGTCGTACATCCACGAGAGTACGCCTGAAGCGGCGTGGGACGTCTCCTGCTCTGCAACTGGCACATCGGTCTCGGTGACCACGACCTTAACGGTCACTCCACCACCACCTGTGTGAGCACGTACCTCTGAGCGTCTAGTTGTTGCCGTCTAGCAACAAGGTGGCGCCAATCGCTCCACCTAGATCACCGAGAGATGCGAGCACGATCGCTGGTGGAGTTTTGACTTTCAGCAGGTGCGGTTGCATTGCATCAATAATCGCGTCTACAAATGGCTGGCCTAGTCGTGAACCGAGGCCCCCACCAATCACTACACATTCGGGATCAAGAAGATTGATTGCGCTCGCGACGCCAATGCCGAGAGCCCACACTGCTCTATCCATGAGTTGCTCGGCAACTTTGTCATTATGGCGAAGGGCCTTATCCCAGACACTGCTGGAGAGATTTGTCTTCTCCTTTTCCTTCATGATCTTGAACAAGCTTGTCTTCGCACCGTCGTCTACCATCTTGCGTGCCTTGCGCTCCATCGATGCGCGTCCGGCGTAGGCCTCCATACAGCCTCGTCGACCACAGCCACACATCGCGCCGTTGGGCTCGACAACCATGTGCCCGATTTCGCCGGCAGCTCCGCGGCCCTTCCAGAGCTTTCCGTTGATGATGATTCCACCACCAACTCCCGTGCCGCAGAAAACTCCGAGCACGGACGAGTAGTCGCGGCCCGCACCAAGTTGATCCTCGGCGATGACGGCGACTTGTACGTCATTGGCAAGGACCACCGGTGCGCCAAGCGATTGCCGCATCGGCTCTACGACTTTCACAGTGCCAAGCCAATCGGGGAGATTGGGCGCACCACTCAATGTGCCGGCTACCGGATCAATCTGGCCAGGACCACCGATGCCAACACCAACAAGTTTTGTTTCGGATAGTGCCGCATCAGCGATAGCAGCCTTCACCGCATCGATCATGGCGTCAATTACACCTTGCGGACCGTTATCGCGAGGCGTGGGAACACGGCACTGACCTTTGACCTCGTTGCTCTCATCAAGAACAACTACCTGAATCTTGGTCCCACCGAGATCAATGCCTGCTCGCAGTGCGGTCATGTGACCTCCGTTTGTAGGCACCCTAGGTGGATCAGGAGGCGTTGGGCGTAGTGCTTGAGCCAGAGTCTGTTGCGGGCTCCGTGCTATCCATAGGCGTAGCGGATGAAGAGCAACCAGCACCTGATGCAGACGGTGAGGGCTCAGCAAGCGCCTTGTCTACTTCTGACTGCGCGGCGACGGATACGAACGCAGCACCGAGCACCGTGTCGATACTGGTGTCTCCGCGACCATCGTTAACCAACGTTGCACCGGGGATGTAGAACGTCATGAGTTTTGCGGCCAACTCGCCCTTTGTGCCGTAGCGAATCTCGGCGACACCGGTGACTGTCTTGGCCTTTGGGTCATTGGCGACTGTGCCAATGAGGAATCCGCGACTTTTGAGTTCGTCGGCCGTTGCCGCAGCGAGTCCTGCGCGGTCGGTAGCGTTATAGACATTTGTGGTCACGGTGTCGGGCTTGGGGAGATCAGCGCCGGGGATCACCGTGGTCGTGATGCAAGGTTCTGGGTTGCTCGTCGACTGGCTGCTGCCCGTCGTGGGTGACGCATCACCGCCATTAGAAGCATTGCGAATGAGTCGCGAAAGCCCAAAGCCGGCGCCGAAAAGCAGCACGAGGGCAAGTCCAATCAAAACGACCCCGAGCCACGGGGTGCGCCTCGTGGATTGACGACGGCTCGAACGGGGGCCAGGTGCCGAACTACTCATGTGTAGAGCCTCCCATTTTTTGTAGTGCATCAAGGTCGAGGACACGCGCATGTATGACCAATCGTTGCTGAAGTGCAGCGCGAACCGCGCGGTGAAGACCGTCTTCGAGGTAGAACTCCCCGCGCCACCGCACCACGTGCGCGAACAGGTCGCCGTAGAACGTCGAATCGTCAGCGAGCAAAGCGTCAAGATCGAGCGTGCGCTTAATCGTGGTCAAGTCGGTGAGGCGTACCTGCCGGGGGGAGACCTTGGCCCAATCGGCCACCGAAAAGCCGTGGTCGTCGTACGGGCGAGCATCGCCCACTGCCTTGAAGATCACTCCTGAAGTCTAAGTCGGCGACTGGGTTCAACTCCGGTTACCGGATAGGGGAGGGCAGTCGGTAGGCTCCCCCACGGAGGATTCGCCTAGTGGCCTATGGCGCACGCTTGGAAAGCGTGTTGGGGGAAACCCCTCAGGGGTTCAAATCCCCTATCCTCCGCCAGAGCGTTGGCCCCCGGATTCCGAAGGCGTCCGGGGGTCTTCTCATGTCATCCGCCACCGAAGCGCAGGAAAATGTGTGGTTGCCGGTTATTCGGATCGAAACCAACCCGGCCCCTCCTGAGGCGTGGGGCGCCGAGTCCGATCGGTCCGATAGACCCTCTGCGTAAAGCTGCCTCCGCGGAACCGGTACCACCTGTGCTGACGAGGTAGCTCGGCCACCCAAAAGTCGCCTAGTCGAAAGATCGTGAGGTCAATCCAATCTCCTTCACCGGGGTCTGCCTCCTGTTCTAGGCCGCAGGAGCTCAAGGTGACCTCATCCGAAGGAGTACAACGTCCATAAGCGACGAACACTTCTGGGTCACCGCCAGCGAGACCGTTCAGCGGTCGAAGGCTCGAAAGGTCTCCCCACACCTCATGGTTTAGGGCTCGTGCTTGGGCGGCTGTATCGGGGCTGAGCAACGAGTAGCGAGTTCCGCTGTCGTCAATGGCCGCGTAGTAGCCGCTTCGTGGCAGCCACAATTCTTTCGAGTGGGCCATCACGCCTCCGATCCCCCGGGGTGCGTCCGCCCGTTGCCGAAAGTTAAGGGACCCCTCGCGCACCCGTCAGAGCCTGCCTACCCTTGCTGCCTTCCGGCCCTGGGGGAGTTCGGTCGGATAACGCCGCACGAGGGGTCGGGCAGCAGTCTACGGTGCGCCCGCGGCCGTCGGCCCCGCGCATTAGGGTGATCCGGTGGCCCTTGCTCTGTACCGCACCTATCGCCCAGCCAGCCTCAACGAGGTGGTCGGGCAAGAGCACGTCACGACCGCTTTGCGCCGGGCCCTGAGCTCTGGGCGCATCCATCACGCTTTCCTGTTTTCTGGCCCACGTGGCTGCGGCAAGACCTCTACGGCTCGCATCATGGCTCGCTCGCTCAACTGTGTCGAAGGTCCGACACCCGACCCATGTGGTGTGTGCCCGAGTTGCGTTGACCTTGCGCCCAATGGCCCCGGTTCGATCGATGTCATCGAACTTGATGCCGCAAGCCACGGTGGTGTTGATGACACCCGTGATCTGCGCGAGCGCGCTGTATTCGCACCGGCGTCCTCGCGTTACAAGATCTACATCATCGACGAAGCCCATATGGTCACGACTGCAGGCTTCAATGCACTTCTCAAACTTGTCGAAGAACCGCCCGAGCATGTGCGCTTTATCTTTGCTACGACTGAGGCTGACAAGGTCCTGCCGACTATTCGTTCGCGTACACATCACTACACCTTCCGCCTTGTGCCCACCAAGGTGTTGCAGTCGCACCTCGCCACGATTTCTGATTCCGAAGGCATCTCGTACGAGCCTGCGGCGCTGGCGCTCATCGCGCGCGCAGGTGCGGGCAGTGTGCGCGACAGTCTCTCGGTGCTGGGTCAGGTCGTGGCAGGTTCAGGGCCAGAAGGCGTCACCTACATCGAAGCTGCAAGTCAATTGGGTGTCACCGACACCGTGCTGCTTGATCGCACCGTCGAAGCTCTTGCCGCTGGTGATGGTGCGGAGTTGTTTGCGGTCGTGGCTTCAGTTGTCGATGCAGGTCATGATCCGCGTCGTTTTGCATCGGACTTACTTGAGCGATTGCGCGATCTCGTGGTGATCGCTGCTGTTCCTGATGCTGCGCAGTCCGGGCTTATCGACGCGCCTGACGACGTACTCGAAACGATGCAGCGTCAAGCCGCATCAATGGGCACGGCTGAGTTGACACGTGCTGCCGATCTGGTGAGCGAAGGCATCACGCAGCTGCGTGGAGCGACTGCACCACGTCTGCAACTTGAGTTGTTGTGCGCGAAGTTGTTGCTACCGGCTGCCGATGATGCGTCGGAGGGTGTTGCTGCTCGACTTGATCGGATCGAGCGCAGAGTCGCATCGCTGGGTGTCCACGCACTCACGGGCGACGCCGAGCCGGCGTCTGCTGCAGCAGTTTCCGCTCCGCCACCCGCCGCCGCTCCGCCTCAGCGCCCTCGCCCCGCGACTCCGGCAACTCCGCCGGCTGCGGCTGCGGCGCCACCTGTGGGCGCACCGCCGCGCAAGCTATCCGAGGTTAAGCAAGCAGCGGCCGAGCAGCCCGTTGCCGCGCCAGTGGTTGCCTCGACGCCGAATGGCTCCATCGAATTCGCTGAAGTTCAGTCACTATGGCCCGCGGTGCTGGAGTCGATCAAGTCGACGTCACGCGTTGCGTGGATGATCTTCAACGAGGCCTCGCCGCTGTCGGTAGACGACACGACATTGGTCATCGGCGTACAAAACGCAGGTGTTATTGCCGGTGTGAGCAACGGTGGACACGATGAGCGACTTCGTCAGGCGGTGCTCGATGTGTTGCGCGTCGACCGACGTATTGAAGTGATCCTCGATCCGGGTGCGGCACCTGCCAAAAAAGTTGCGCCCAAGGCTGTCGCGCCCGAAAAGCCAACCCGCAAGCGTGCTGCGGCGACCGAAACACCCGCCGAGCCCAAGGCGCCAGACGAGGCTAGCCCCGACGATCCCGATCTCGATGGTGATTCGCTCAGTGGCGAGGCGCTCGCGATGCGCGAACTCGGCGGCACCGTTATCGGCGAGATCGGTTCCTGACTCGCATGTATGAAGGCGTCGTACAAGACCTGATCGACGAGCTCGGGCGGCTCCCTGGCATCGGACCCAAAGGTGCGCAGCGCATTGCGTTCTATATTTTACAAACTGATCTGGCAGATGTGCGCCGTCTCGCGGAGTTGCTCCTTGAGGTTAAAGAGAAGGTGCATTTTTGTGTCGAGTGCGGCAATGTCGCGCAAGAGGAGCGGTGTCGTGTCTGCCTTGACCCGCGTCGTGACCTTACGGCGATATGTGTGGTGGAAGAGCCTAAAGACATTGTCGCGATCGAACGCACTCGTGAGTTCAAGGGCCGCTATCACGTACTCGGTGGCGCGATTAGTCCGATCGAGGGCGTTGGGCCTGATGATCTGCGCATTCGCGAGTTGATGACGCGTCTTGCTGATGGCACTGTTACGGAGGTCATCATCGCAACCGATCCCAACCTCGAGGGTGAGGCCACCGCTACGTATCTCACGCGTTTTCTGGCACCACTTGGCGTTGCAGTAACACGCCTTGCAAGTGGCCTTCCGGTGGGTGGAGATCTTGAATATGCTGATGAAGTCACGCTTGGTAGGGCCTTTGAGGGCCGCAGGCGCGTAGACAGGCAAGCCCCCTAGAATCTGAGCGTGAGTTTGATCGTTCAGAAGTTCGGTGGTTCCAGCGTTGCCGACGCCGCGAGCGTCAAGCGAGTCGCGCGCAGGATTGTAGACACGAAGGCCGCTGGCCACGATGTCGTAGTCGTTGTTTCCGCCATGGGCGACACCACTGACGAGCTTCTCGACCTTGCTGAGCAAGTCTCACCCAACCCGCCCGGCCGCGAACTCGACATGCTTTTGACAGCAGGTGAGCGCATCTCGATGGCAGTGTTGGCGATGGCGATTCACGATCTGGGTGGCCAGGCACGTTCTTACACCGGTTCACAGGCCGGGCTCATCACGGACTCTGCGCATGGTGCTGCTCGCATCATCGATGTGACGCCCTCGCGCATTACTGAGGCGCTTTCCGAAGGTGCGATCCCGATCGTCGCTGGCTTCCAGGGCGTCGCTCAAGACACCAAGGACATCACCACGCTTGGCCGCGGCGGCTCCGACACGACTGCGGTCGCGCTCGCTGTTGCGCTCGGCGCTGATGTGTGTGAGATCTATACCGATGTCGATGGTGTCTTCACTGCCGATCCGCGTGTTGTGCCAAAGGCCTCGCAGGTCCGTTACATCACATACGAAGAAATGCTCGAACTTGCGGCCGTCGGAGCAAAGGTGCTTCATTTGCGCTGTGTGGAATACGCACGCCGTTTTGATCTGCCCATTCATGTGCGCTCATCGTTCTCGGATCGCGAGGGCACATTGGTTATTTCCGAAGCCGCAATCGCGGCGCGTCGCACAAGTGAAGGAACCACCATGGAACAGCCGATCATCTCTGGAGTGGCCGCAGATCTCAATGATGCGAAGGTCACCGTCGTGGGTGTTCCGGACCGTCCGGGCGAGGCTGCTGCCATCTTTGGCGCGCTCGCGAGTGCTGGCATCAACATCGACATGATCGTGCAGAACGTGTCCGCTGCAAACACAGGCCGCACCGATGTGACATTCACTTGCCCGCAGGGCTCCACGGCAAAAGCCACTGCTGCCCTCGAGTCGGTGCAAAGCACTGTTGGGTTTGAGTCGCTGCTCGTCGACGCTGAAATCGCGAAGGTGTCGCTTGTGGGCGCGGGTATGCGTTCGAACCCAGGTGTCTCCGCGACGTTCTTCTCAGCGCTTGCTGCTGCGGGTGTCAACGTCGAGATGATCTCTACTTCTGAGATTCGGATCTCAATCGTGACTCGTACTTCGTCGGCGCATGATGCTGTGCGTGCCGTGCATACCGCCTTTGGCCTTGACGCCGATGGCGAAGCGGTTGTCTATGGAGGGACCGGGCGATGAGCCGCACTGTTGCCGTTGTCGGTGCGACCGGTCAGGTCGGTGCCGTCATGCGTCGGCTGCTCGAGGAGCGCAACTTTCCGGCTGATCGTGTGCGGTTCTTTGCCTCTGCACGTTCGGCTGGATCAACGCTGACGTTCCGTGGTGAGGAGATCGTCGTCGAAGATGCGGCGGCGGCTGATCTTTCGGGCATCGACATCGCGTTGTTCTCTGCGGGTGGCTCGACATCAAAGGAGCTTGCGCCGCGTTATGCCGCTGCAGGCGCGATCGTGATCGACAACTCCTCCGCGTGGCGCATGGATCCTGACGTGCCGCTGGTTGTGAGTGAGGTCAACCCTGAGGCGATCAAGGATGCGCGTAAGGGCATCATCGCTAATCCCAACTGCACGACGATGGCGGCGATGCCGGTGCTTTTGCCACTGCATCGCGAGGCTGGTCTTGAGCGTCTCGTGGTGTCGTCGTACCAAGCTGTTTCGGGCTCGGGCCTTGCTGGCGTGGAGGAACTCGCATCGCAGGTGCGCGGGGTCAGCAATCAGGACATTGCGGCTTTGACACACGATGGTCGCGCGGTGTCGTTCCCGGCGCCAGTGAAGTACGTGCGCAATATCGCGTTCAACGTCGTGCCGCTGGCGGGCTCTTATGCAGCTGACGGTTCTGGCGAAACTGACGAAGAGCAGAAGCTGCGCAACGAGAGCCGCAAGATTCTGAATATTCCTGGGCTACTCGTCTCTGGCACGTGCGTACGTGTGCCGGTGTTCACTGGTCACTCTCTCGCGATCAACGCCGAGTTCGCGCGTTCGATCTCACCGGAGCACGCGACTGAATTGCTCTCGGGCGCGCCGGGAGTTGTGGTGACCGATGTGCCGACTCCGCTCGAGGCCGCTGGTGCTGACCCGTCGTTCGTCGGTCGCATCCGTGCCGACCAGAGTGTGCCAGACGGCCGCGGCCTCGCGCTGTTCATAAGCAACGACAACTTGCGCAAGGGCGCTGCCCTCAACGCCGTACAAATCGCCGAACTCCTCTAGCCCCCTCACCGACGTCACCTTGCGTAGCGCGAACTCGCGCAGGTAGCGCTACGCCAGGTGACGTCGGGGGGTGGGGGGTTGTGTG
>CAINMH010000093.1 GCA_903850745.1 uncultured bacterium | reverse complement strand
GTGGCACATGCCCTCGAACGGCAGGAGACTCGGGGATCCCACTGGCGTGAAGATTTTCCTGAGCGAGACGATGCGAGTTGGCGGATTCATCTCGTCTCGCGCATGGACCCGGGCGGCCAGTTGCACACGCGCCGTGAAAGCGTAAGGACATGATCACGTCTGAGATCCGAGATGGCCTGCTAGGGGCCGGACTCGACCCGACATACGTGACGGATCTTGTGGCGCGCACTATCGCTGAGGATCTCGATGGGGGAGTCGATGCGACATCGGTGGCAACGATCCCCGCAGACCAGCGCAGCACTCTCGACTTTGTGAGTCGAGCCACCGGGACAGTTGCTGGGGTGTGGGTGGGGGCCGCAGTCTTTGCTTACCTTGATTGCAGCGCCATTCGTGTGGTTCTCGATGATGGGTCTCGAGTCGTCCGCGGCGACACAATCCTGAGTGTGTCGGGGCCAACGCGTACGCTGCTTCTTGGGGAACGCACAGCGTTGAACATCATGTGTCACCTATCTGGTGTTGCGACTGCGACCTCGCAATGGGTCGATGCGATTGCAGGTTCTGGCGCTCGAGTTCGTGACACGCGCAAGACCACGCCGGGCATGCGCGTATTGGAAAAGTACGCAGTTCGATGTGGTGGAGGTGTTAACCACCGGATGTCTCTGTCAGACGCTGCTCTGGTCAAGGACAACCATGTGCTCGCAGCGGGCGGCGTTGCGGAGGCTTTCCGGCGGGTTCGCGAAGAATTTCCCGCGCTTGCAGTTGAGGTTGAGGTCGACTCCCTGGCCGAGCTCGAGGAGGCGTTAGCGGCGGGTGCTGACTTGATCTTGCTTGATAACTTCACGACAGCACAGATGCGCGAGGCAGTTCGACTGACTGCGGGCCGATCTGCGCTCGAGGCGTCTGGCGGTCTGACGATTGACGTTGCCGGTGATGTGGCGGCTACGGGTGTCGATTACCTTGCGGTGGGTGCCTTGACGCACTCCGCTCCAGTGCTGGACATTGGTGCGGACCTTCGTCCCGAGGAGGACTGATGCTGCTAGCAATTGACATTGGCAACACCAACACTGTCCTTGGGCTCTTCGACGGCGTAAAACTTCTGTGTGACTGGCGCATCAAGACTGATGCGCATAGAACTGGCGACGAGATGGTGCTCGTTATGCGCGGGCTCCTTGCTGATCAGCCGAAGGTCACTGGCATAGCGCTGTGTTCGACCGTGCCCGCCGCATTGAGAGAGATGCGCGTCATGCTCGACCGCTACTTCGATGACATTCCGCGGGTCATCGTCGAGCCCGGTACCAAAACGGGTGTTCCAATTCTTACTGACAATCCCAAGGAGGTAGGTGCCGACCGCATCGTCAATACGATCGCGGCACACCACTTATTTGGTGGGCCAGCGATTGTCGTCGACTTCGGTACCTCGACCAACCTGGACGTCGTGTCAGCTTCTGGTGAATTCCTCGGCGGGGCCCTAGCCCCGGGCATCGAGATATCCCTCGACGCACTCGCTGCGCGTGCGGCTCAGTTGCGCAAGGTTGAGCTGGTGGTCCCACGCTCGGTGATCGGCCGTAACACAGTGGAGGCCCTGCAGTCTGGTGTCCTGTATGGCTTCGCCGGTCAAGTTGACGGACTCGTTGATCGAATCCGCGAAGAACTTGGTGAGGTCAAGGCCGTTATCGCCACGGGAGGGTTGGCCGGCATTGTTGTGCCCGAGTCCCGCACCATCACGGCGCATCGACCTGATCTGACGCTAGTGGGGCTTCGACTCGTGTTCGAGAAGAACGTCGACGTCATCTCCTAAGCCATGGCGGCTAGGCTTGCTCTTCATGAGTACCGACGAGACGATTGAGCCTCTCGAGGATGACCTCCCCGAGCAGATGCGAATTCGTCAGGACAAGCGCGCGCGCCTGATCGAGTCAGGCAAGGCGGCCTATCCCGTCACGGTGCCGGTCACGCACACGATCGGTGATATTCGCGCTTCGCACCCGGACCTCGTTGCCGGCACCGAGACGGGCGAAATCGTCGGCATTGCCGGACGGGTTATGTTCGTTCGCAACACCGGCCGGCTCGCATTTGTCTTATTGCGTGCTGGTGATGGCGCAGAGATTCAGGGAATGCTCTCGGAAGCCGTAGTCGGTTCGGAAGCTCTAGAAGACTTCAAGCACTTTGTGGATATCGGTGATCATCTTTATCTCCATGGTGAGGTCATCTCCTCAAAGCGTGGCGAACTCTCGGTCATGGCCGATGAGTGGCAGATGGCGGCAAAGGCCCTGCGTCCCCTTCCGGTGGCTCATAAACCCCTGAGTGAAGAAAGCCGCGTGCGCCAGCGCTATGTCGACTTGATCATGCGGCCGGAGGCACGCGCCAATGCGCGCACAAGGGTGTGGGCGGTCGCCAGCCTGCGCAGCAGCTTGATGGATCGCGGTTTCCTCGAAGTTGAGACCCCCATGCTCCAGACCATGCACGGTGGTGCGTCGGCTCGCCCATTCGTCACGCGATCTAATGCATTCGACCTTGAGTTGTTCATGCGCATCGCTCCTGAGCTTTTCTTGAAGCGTGCAGTTGTGGGTGGTCTTGACAGTGTGTTCGAAATCAATCGCAACTTCCGCAATGAAGGGTCAGATTCGAGTCATTCACCGGAGTTCGCGATGCTTGAGGCCTATCTTGCCTACGCCGACTATCACGATATGGCTCGCCTCACTCGTGAGCTCATCCAAGAATCGGCAATTGCGGTCTGCGGTTCGACGAAGGTGACGCACTTCGATGGCTCTGAACACGAACTCGGTGGCGAGTGGCCGATGGTGTCAATGTATCCAGCAATCTCCGCAGCCGTCGGCAGCGAAGTATCTCCGGCGACGTCACGCGCCGAACTCGTGACTTTGTGCAAGGCCGCGGGCATTTCGGTTGATCCGCTCGCAGTTGCAGGGAAGCTTACGGAGGAGCTGTTCGAACATCACGTAGCCCCAAATTTCGAAGGCCCTACTTTTGTCATGGATTTCCCAGTCGACACTTCACCGCTGGTGAAAAACCACCGCAGCATTCCGGGCGTGGTTGAAAAATGGGATCTTTACATTGATGGGTTCGAACTCGCTACAGGCTACTCAGAGTTGAATGATCCGGTCATTCAGCGCGAGCGACTTATTGAGCAGTCACGACTCGGCGAGCGTGGTGATGTCGAAGCGATGCGTCTCGATGAGGACTTCCTCCGAGCCCTGGAGCACGGCATGCCGCCGCTGGGAGGCATCGGCATGGGAGTCGATCGCCTGCTGATGGCGCTTACAGGTCTTGGCATTCGAGAGACGATCCTCTTCCCGTTAGTGAAGCCGGAGCAGAGATGAGCTCGGTTACTGTGCGCAGTGCGCGCACCACCGACGTCCTCATAATCCGGCAATTGGTCGATACGTACTCCGCCGAACGTCGGCTTCTGAGCAAGGACACCGTTGCGTTGTACGAAGACGTCCAGGAGTTCCTTGTGGCCGAATGCGATGGGGAAGTTGTCGGGTGCGGCGCGCTACATGTGATGTGGGAGGACCTCGCAGAGGTTCGCACCATGGCGGTAGATCAGGAGCACCGCCGCAAAGGCGTGGGCTCAGCGGTTCTGGTAGCCCTGCTGGAGCGCGCGCGCGAATTGGGCGTGGGTCGGGTGTTCTGCCTGACCTTCGAAACCAACTTCTTCGCGTCACATGGATTCGCTCCAATAGAGGGCACCCCGGTTGATCCCAAGGTCTACGAGCAACTTCTGCGCTCGTATGACGTCGGTGTCGCAGAATTCCTTGATCTCGAGCGCGTCAAGCCCAACACCTTGGGCAATACGCGCATGCTCGCCGTCCTCAACT
>CAINMH010000092.1 GCA_903850745.1 uncultured bacterium | reverse complement strand
CCGACCACTCTGCATCCGCTACTGACGATCTCAACTAGAGGCTGTCGTGAGCGGCGATCTGAACCCGATCTCCATCGGTGAAGAGCCGGTGGGCCCCTACGACGCTGACCGGGTTGAGCGGGCGGTGCGAGAGATTCTGATCGGCATCGGCGAGAACCCCGATCGTGATGGGCTCAAGGACACTCCGGCGCGCGTGGCACGTGCCTACGCCGAGATTTTCGCGGGCATGCGTCAATCGGCTGAAGACGTACTCGCGACGACGTTTGACCTCGGGCATGAGGAGATGGTGTTGGTCAAGGACATTGAAGTACATAGCGTCTGCGAACATCACCTCGTGCCATTCCATGGCGTCGCTCACGTGGGCTATATCCCAAGTGCGGAAGGACGCATCACCGGTCTATCCAAACTTGCCCGACTGGTCGACATGTACGCCAAGCGACCGCAGGTCCAAGAGCGTCTCACAAGTCAGATTGCTGATTCGCTCGTGAAGATTCTGCGCCCACGCGGCGCAATCGTGGTGATGCAATGCGAACACCTCTGCATGTCTATGCGAGGCATTCGCAAACCTGGCGCATCCACGGTGACGAGCGCAGTACGTGGCAGTATGCGTGATCCTGCGACGCGCGCCGAGGCGATGTCGCTGATCGTGGGCTGACGATGCGTCGCCCTGCTGGACTGCCTGCTGCCTTAGCCGCGCTTGAACGGACCACAGTCATGGGCGTCCTTAATGTGACGCCTGATTCGTTTTCTGACGGTGGCCGCTGGCTCAACTCTGGGACCGCGATAGCGCACGGCATGGAGATGCACTCGCGTGGCGCCGACATTGTTGATGTTGGTGGTGAGTCGACTCGACCTGGCGCGGAGCGAGTCAGTGCGTCCGAAGAACTTCGTCGTGTCCAACCAGTGGTGGTGGCTCTGGTGGCTGCAGGTGTGCCGGTCAGCATCGACACCATGCGCGCCGAAGTCGCGGAAGCCTGCGTCTCAGCCGGGGCTTGCATGGTCAATGACGTGAGCAGTGGTCTGGCTGATCCGCAGATGTTGCCCTACCTCTCCACTGTTGCTGTGCCAGTTGTGCTGATGCATTGGCGTGGGCAAAGTTCGCAGATGGACACACTGGCGAACTATGCGGACGTCGTCTTAGACGTCGTTGCGGAGCTACAAGCGCGAGTAGATGTGGCGACCGCCTGCGGCATCGTGCCTGAACGCATTGTGATTGATCCCGGACTTGGGTTTGCTAAGACTCCGAGCCACAACTGGCAATTGCTCCAGCACCTCGAATCTTTGCTAGCGACTGGCCTCCCGTTGCTGATTGGGGCGTCGCGCAAGAGATTCCTCGGCGAGCTCCTTGCCAGAGGTGATGAACCACGATCAATGAATGAACGTGACGATGCTACGACTGCCATCACCGCTCTGATGGCATCACAAGACGTGTGGGGTGTGCGAGTTCATGAGCCGCGAAGTTCGCGTGACGCGGTTGAAGTAGTTTCAGCCATGCGAGGTGTGCGATGACAGATTTCATCACGATAAGCGGCCTACGGG
>CAINMH010000091.1 GCA_903850745.1 uncultured bacterium | reverse complement strand
GTCCGATCTCCACGAGGAGCCCCATAGGTCTCCGAGCAATTGATCGCGCGTGAAGACCCGGCGCGGCTCAGCCATGAGATGAGCGAGCAAGGCGTATTCACGGGCAGTGAGGACCATCGGCCGACCATCCACGGTGATGGCCCGCTGCCCCACGTCAATACGCAGGACGTCCGCAGCCGTGACCGCGAGAGTCGGACGCCTTCCGGACAGCCCGGCCATCGGGTCCATGAGTACAACGCCATAGCCGTCGTAGCCCGTCGTGCCGTCGTGACACTCGTCGACATGGAAGCCGGCGTCGCGGAGAACCTCGACGACTGGTTGGACCTGCCCGGCTCCGATCGCGAGCACGCGTACGTCGCTGACTGAATATGCATTAACTGTGCCGTCGTCCATGCCGGACGCGGCATCCCCCGATGCCATCTACGTGACCCCCCGTTCCCCGTGCGGCACATCATGCCGTACAGGTCAGACATTGGGGTGCGGTTAGGCCTATGCCGCCACGTTTAGACGAGAAATTCGGTGTCTCGCGTTGCGTAACGCCCCGGATTGGGAGCCCACTGCCAGTGAGAGAGCTCCTAGCGCCGCAGCCACAGTCGGTCGGGTGACAGCCAGCGGCGTACGCCGGATCCGCAGGAGCCGGGCCTGCTCGGCTGAAAGCGTCGACGCCGCCCCGGCGAAGAGCACCGCATAGGCCGGTCCTGCTGCCCGTGGAAGTGGCACTTGCCGAATGAACCGAACGGTGTCCCACGTGTCGGAGTCCCCGCGAAGCACGTCTGCATAAGAAGCCATCGCTTCTTTGAGCTCTGCATGCGAACGCGGCACGTCAGTCACCCCAACGAGTTCTCCAGCCTTCGCCCACTCGCGTACGTATGCGTCAGGTCCGCCCGGGATTTTGCCGCCCCACACCAGATGTGTCGCGAGGAATGATTCGGTGAATGCGATGTGTACCCAGCGCAGCAAGTTGGGGTCAGACGCGGCGTATGCCTGGCGCGCACCGCTCGCGTCTGCGAATTCACCCGTAACACGTCGATGCATACCCTTCACGCGTGCACATTCGCGATCAACGCTCGCAGTGTCACCGAAGGTTGTCACCGTCAGCCATTGCGAAGTGCCGACGAGACGGCCCAGCGCATCGGACTCGTAGCGCGAGTGCTGTCGAACTCCGGCCAGTGCCGCAGGATGCAAGGTCTGAGTGAGCAGAGCGCGTACGCCGCCGACGAGAGTGGGAAGCGAGCCATGCACCGCCCACGGCGCAGAGCCAGGACCGAAATATCCAGCGTCCATGCCATGAGCGAGCTCGCGAACCCACTCGGGTTGGCCATCAGGATCGCCAGAGACGATGCGGCGGAACCCGGAGGCGATGAGTTCTTGGGCGGATGCGAGAACATTCACTTCTCTATCATCCCTGAGATTCCGGCAAACGCGAATTTGTCACCCGGCCCTGCCTGTCCCGGACAAGGGAGTGCCCCGGTCGGTCCCTGGGAGCTACTTCGATCCGAGAGTGACAGTCACATCCTGTGTTTGACCATTGCGTTGAACGGTCAAAATGACCTGATCTCCGGGAGCATTCGCACGAATCGCCACGATCAGTTCCGTTGAGTCCGCGATCGATTGACCGTCAAACATCGTCACGATATCGCCGACTTGGACACCGCCGTCGGCCGCTGGTCCGCCAGCATTGACACCAGTCACCTTGGCGCCGTCGCCGCTGAAGTCCATATCGAGTTCGATGCCCATGATTGGTGTGGTCGACGTGCCTGTGGCGATGATTTCTTCTGCAATGCGCTTCGCCGTATCAATCGGAATCGAGAAACCCAGACCAATAGATCCAGACTGGCCGCCTTGGCCCATCGTTGCAATGGCCGAGTTAATGCCGATGACCTGGCCGTTTCCGTTGACCAGTGGCCCACCGGAGTTGCCGGGGTTGATTGCGGCATCTGTCTGGATTGCGTTGATGTATGCCGCGTCACCCGAGCCACCGGCTGTCACGGGGCGATTGAGCGCGCTGACGATGCCCGACGTAACAGTGCCCTGCAGCCCGAGTGGTGAGCCAATCGCGATCACAGTGTCGCCGACCTGCAGGGCGCTGGAGGATCCCAATGTCACTGCGGGAAGGCCACTCTTGTCGACCTTGACGACCGCGAGGTCGTATCCGGGGTTGGTGCCCACGAGCGTTGCGTCAGCTTTCGACCCGTCGCTGAAGACAATCTTGATGGTGCCGCCGCCACCGGCCGTTTCCACGACGTGGTTGTTGGTGAGGATGTAGCCATCAGATCGCAGGATGAATCCTGAACCAGTGCCCGCGCCCTGTGACCCGGAAACATTGAGCTGTACGACTGAGGGCTGAAGTGCCGCTGCAATTGCGGAAATGCTGCCGTCAGCCGGCGCACTCACTTCTCCAGCGCCAGTGTTCACAGTGAGGCCAGCGCTTGCGATTGTTTGCGGCGGAGGTGCAGACGAGCGCGCAGCCGTATAACCCACCGCTCCACCAACGCCTCCCGCGACAACAGCCGTGACGGCTGCACCGACGACGAGCACGGCCCACGGCCGACGCGACTTCGGCGGCTTCGGCGGCTCTTGCTGCGGCGCCTGATAGCCGTACGGATTGTTATGCGACGGATAGCCGTAGTCGGGGTAACCGTACGTCGGGCGGGTCTCGGTCATCATTCCTCCTGCGAAGTGGTGGCTATCTCCACTGTGCGGGAGGCGCGGGTACGCGGTCCAGCCAGAATGGCTCAGAGCAGCCCTGCCCTTACACAACCCGAACACGGGGTCACGAACTATGCGTGATTTTGGGGGTTTAACCCTCGAATCCCCGCAAAGTTCGGCAACTAAGAAGCGCGTTGCGCAACCGCGAGTGCCACCGCAGCAACTACAGCCTCCGGTTGCTTGGTGATCTGCTCCCACGTAAACCGCAGCACTGTCCATCCAGCGAGCACGAGAGCATTCTGGCGAGCCCGGTCGTTTTCGAACGCGGCACGATCCGAGTGATAGGCACGGCCGTCGATTTCAATACAGAGCTTCAACTCTGGAGCAGCGAAATCAGCTTCCGCGACAACCTGGCCGTTGAGGAGGATTGGGTAGTTAGCGCGCCAGCGAACTCCAGACACTCGCCTGAGCAGCGGTAACATCCGCCGTTCGGCCTCGGAGCGGGTGCCAGATTTGATTCGTTGGTGCAACTTCTCCAGAGTCCGAATGCCATGACGCCCGCGACCACGTCGACGCTCAATGATGCCTTCCAATCGGTTCACCGAAATCCAATGTCGTTGTAGGGCCTCATCAAGCAACGCCATGGCCTGACGTTCTGGCAGCACACACATGGTGTCCACGAGCGCGTCCGGAACAAGTGCATGGGTGAAGTGGCGATTGCGAGAGACGCTCCGCGGGGAGGTATCACGTAGGAGCTTTGCTGCCGTCACGGAGTGGTGGCCCGACGCCACCACCGCCAAGACAAGTGAGCTTGAAATGGGGATTCGACACACGCGAAGAGCCGTGGGTCCAGTGATGACCGTGTCGCGCCCATAGCGAAGGGTTAACGCCGAGGCATCGATCCAATCGGGGCTGAATTCTGTGGTGCCAATCGCAATGCAACCAAACCTTTCCTGCCACAGGCCGCTACGGATACGTAGCCGCTGCGCCTCATAGCTGGCGCCTTTTGCCAGTGCCTGCTGCCTTGTGACCACTCCCCCTTGGGCGCGTGCCAGCGTGGTGAGAGTTTCGAATTCCTTGCGCATCGGCGCATCATCATCGAAATGACGAAATGTTGCCCGCCCCTATCCACAGGCCACGGAGACCCATCCTTTGCGCGATTTTGGGGGTTTAACCCTCAAATCCCCGCAAAGTTCGAGCCCAACACGCCACCCGGAGCAAGCGGGACCCGCCCGTCCGGCATGCTTGTTGACCGTGGACATGGACGAGGGCAATCCGCTTGAGGAAGTTCTCGATGATGCCCGGCAACGAGCGGCAGCCGCGCGTGAGCAGGGTGACGCATATGCCGTCGCGTGGCACAGTGCGCGGGCCGCGTACGCATTGCTCCAACTCGAGCACAACGACGCAGCGCTCATTGAGTTCGATGAGGCGATTCGCATTGTTGAGGCCGTGCGCGAAGACGGCCAGCACGAAGTCCGCGAGGCCCTCGGCACAGCGAACATGTACTCCGGGGAGGCTCTCCCACGGCTTGTCGATCTGTACGCATGGATCAACGTCGGGCGAGCAGCAGCACTAGCTCGCCTAGAAAGATGGACAGACGCACAAGTCGCCGTCGACGCGTGTCGTCCGCTCGTTAAGGGCTGGGGGCGTCGCCACCTTCGCACCTCTCTCAATGAGGTCGCAGACGAAGTGACTCGTGCAGTGGGGTCCACCCACGATGCGCTCGCAGCGCTCGAGCGGGTCATTGCCAATCCCGCGGTCACCGCAGACGATCGCGTACAAGCACGATACGAACGAGCCGCGCTCCTGCTCGATGCGGAACGTACCGACGAAGCAAAAGCTGAGGCGCTTCTGCTTATTCGCGATTGTGATCTCACTGGCGATACCTGGACACTCTCAGCAGCACGACAGGTACTCGGTGCTGCGCTCTTGGCCAGTGACGAGACATCAGCAGGCACTGCGACCTTGCGATTGGCACTGCAGGGATTCCTCGATGCTGGTGATTTAACCGCCGCAGTTGGTGTAGCGCCTGGTCTCGCGTGGACGTTGTCTGAAGCCGGTGATCATCATGGCGCGGCCGGAGTCCTCAACGATGCGCTTCCTGCCGCTCGCGGTCTCGCTACCGATGCGAGCACGTACACGCAAGGACGCACCGCCGAGTGTGATCTGCTCACCGCTATGGGGTCCGTACGAGACGCCCTCGCTGACGTACCCGGTGCGCTCGCCGCGTTCGAGGGAGCCGTGACAATTGCTACGTCGCTTCAAGACGCTGTCCGCGCTGCGGATGCTCGTCACGGAGAGGCAGTCATTCGAGCAACTCGGCTAGCCCAAAATCATGAGCAGGCCGTAGACGCGCTCGCCCTGCTTGACGCGGCCCGTGCCGACTACGAGCAAGCCGGGTTCACCGAACGAGCCGCTGGCTGCCAGCACGAATGTGCCGCGCTGCTTGCGCGCCTGAAGTCGTACGACGCCGCACTCGCGCGCTACACCGCAGCCCGCACTGCATATCTCGAATTGCCGCCAGTGTTGCGCGATGGCGGATCGTGGCCAGATGAGGTCGCAGACTGCGAAGCGAACATCCTGTTGCTCGATCGGCTACGTCAGGACTCGAGCATCGCGATAGAAGCAGGTGCATTCGCATCCGGAGGTCATCGCATGCGGCACACCAAATGACACACCTCACCGAATCTCCACGGGAAGCCGCTGAAGCATTAGCAAACGGTCACCTCGCCGTCTTGCCAACTGAGACGGTCTACGGGCTCGGCGCACTTGCCGAAGGCATCGGTGTACGACGCATCTTCGAGGTCAAGGGCCGCCCCGAATGGCACCCGCTTATCGTGCACGTATCAAGTACTGATGCGCTCAGTGGCGCGAATGCGTGGGCGCGCGATGTGCCCGCTTTCGCCCACGATCTTGTCGAGGCGTTCTGGCCAGGACCACTCACCGTCGTGGTGCCGCGATCGAACCGCGTCACAGATGCCATCACAGGCGGGCAAGACACTGTCGCTCTTCGCTCCCCCGCACATCCGCTCGCCCACGAGGTCTTGCGGATGCTCGACATCACGACGGGATCGATAGCTGGTGTTGCAGCTCCCAGCGCCAACCGACACGGTGCTGTCAGCCCCACGACCGCACACCATGTCGCGCGTGACCTCGGCGTATATCTTGGCGCCCACGACGTAATCCTTGATGGTGGCCCGTGCGACGTGGGCGTGGAATCCACCATTGTCGATTGCACTGGCGCCACACCGCGCATCCTTCGTCCCGGCAGTATTGGGATCACAGATATCGAGCATGTGACTGGCTTGCATGTTAGTGACGAAGCCTCTGATGTACTCGCGCCCGGTGGTCTTGCCGCACATTACGCACCGAATGCCCGTGTTCGACTTATCAACGAAAGCGAACTCGGCAATGTTGACGCCGGAGTGGGACTAATCGCCATGAGCAATATCGCTACTCCCGCGCACGTCGTACGGTTGCTCTCGGCAGACGACGTGGAGGCATACGCCCACAACCTGTACGCCGCATTACGCGATGCAGACCAACAAGGCGTGACCGACGTTGTTGCGATTGCGCCTGAAGGCAACACCGGTCTCGCTGACGCTATTCGTGATCGCCTGAACAGAGCGGCCGCGTCATGAGAGGGCGTCTCGCGCTAGTCGGCAGCGGGGAATACCTGCCCGTTATGCATGAGATCGAAGCATGGCTACTTGAAGATCGTCCACGCGTGTATGTCCAACTAGCCACGGCCGCGTCCACAGAAGGCGAGCACACGATCAAGCGTTGGCATGACTTAGGTGCAGTCGCTGCACAACGCCTCGACGCGCGCCAAGTTGTAGTCGACGTACGCACCCGCGCAGATGCCGACGAGCAGCGATGGGTTGATGCCATCGAAGGCGCCGGGTTGATCTACCTCTCGGGTGGCAAGCCCAATCATCTCGCAGACACATTGCGCGGCACGCGCGTGTGGGCCGCAATCGAGAGTGCATGGCATTCAGGTGCTTCGCTTGCCGGATGTAGTGCTGGCGCGATGGTGATGGGTGGATACGTCCCGGACTTCCGACATCCGAAATCCGGTGGCGCCGAAGGACTCGGCATTGTGTCGGCAGCGCGAGTGATGCCGCACTTTGATCGACTCGGCGGTTGGCTTCCCAATCTCGCGCTGCGGCCACTCACAGCACCAGATGCAGTCGTACTCGGCATCGATGAAGATACTGCGCTTGTTGCCGATGCGCAGAGTGGCACCACGTGGACTTGGCGCCCCATGGGTCGTCAGTCAACGTACGTTATTGGTCGCGATGATCGCACCCGTATCGACAACGAGATTGCGCTCGAGGTACGAGCGCAGGCTTAACATCGCTTATTCGTAGCCAAGCTCGTGCAGACGCTTATCGTCAATGCCGAAGTGATGAGCGATCTCATGAACGACTGTGATGTTCACTTCGTCAACGACATCTGCAAGCGAACGGCACATGCGCAAGGTCGGCAGTCGATAGATCACGATGCGGTCGGGAAGCGCCCCAGAGTAGGACGCACCTCGCTCCGTCAGCGCGATCCCTTCGTAGACACCTAGCAAGTCGGGGTCATCAGACTCGTCCTCCACCACGATGACGACGTTGTCCATAAGTGCCGTGAGTTGCGGCGGGATCTCGTCGAGGGCCTCTGCTACTAGCCCCTCGAATTGCTCAACCGTGAGATCCATCATGGGTTGATTGTGTAGGGGAGGGGGTGGTTGGAGGCGGATTGGGTAGTCATGAGAGGCTCCCCTATGCTGTATTGGTCTCCGACGGTGTCGGTCGACGGTGACCACCAGGTCCCCATCGTCTAGTGGCCTAGGACACCGCCCTTTCACGGCGGCGACACGGGTTCGAACCCCGTTGGGGATACACCGGGCTTTCGAGTCCACAGCAAGGCCCAGTAGCGCAGTCGGTTAGCGCGCCGCCCTGTCACGGCGGAGGTCGCGGGTTCGAGTCCCGTCTGGGTCGCCATATTTCCCGCTGACACCTCGTGTGTACCCGCCAGTAGCCTCCGGAGTCCGACACGATTCTCGGTATCGACGGTCGCGAAGCGACCTACCAGCCCCACGGAGTGGTTATGAGCGCGAACGGCCGTCCCGCCGGAGTTACCTTCGTCGGCATCCTGATCATCATCGTCGGAATCCTCGGAGTCATCGGTGGAGTTCTTGGACTCTTTGACGCCGAGACACGCAAGGGGCTGGGCATCATCACGCTGCTCCTTACTCTCGTCATCAGCGTGATCTACCTGGCCGTGGCCAAGGGGATTTTTGACGGCAACAACTTCTCGCGATTCCTCGTGGGTCTCGTCAGTGTGATCAGCATAATCGTGGGCATCATTCACCTTCTTTTCGCCAGCGGCATGCGTCTAAATGGTCTTTTTGAGGCGCTCTTCTCGCTGATAATTCTTGCCCTTCTCTACAGCAGCAAAGCTCGCGCGTTCTTCGCTCGCAGCTGAACTAGACGTTTCGGAGGAACCATGAAACTACGTTCTCTACTCGCGGTTATCGGTCTAGTTGCAGCTGGGCTGGTTGCGATTAGCCCAGCACAAGCTGCACAGACGAAGCACCTGAAGTTCACGCTCACCGTGACGAGCACCAACACGACGCTGCACACCATGCCTGGTGATGTCACGTACGGGTGGAATCGTCTGGTCGGCAAGACGACCTGGGGCAAGCGTGCCGCGCGCGTCGAATTCCTCGGGCAGGTCAGTTACGTCGACGGCTCTGGGCCATTTGGCGGCTTCGTGACCATTACGCGAGCTGGCGGCACATCCATCGGCTTCATGGTCACCGGTCTCGCGATGAGTCCGCCGACGGCAGGCACCGACCAAACGCGATTCCGCGGCACGATCGAAGTCTTGGGCGGCACCGGCGGCTACGAAGGCGCCACTGGCATCGGCATCATGACCGGCTATCGCAAAGCGGCATTGGGGAGCCCCGTCACTCTCACGTTCGATCTCGACGTGCGTCCCTAGTCGAAATCCTTCGCCGCTGACCGCATTTCGGCGTTCCCGGTGGGTTCGGTACCCTAGGCGGGCACCACTCACGGCCAGGTAGCTCAGTTGGTACGAGCGTCCGACTGAAAATCGGAAGGTCGACGGTTCGATCCCGTCCCTGGCCACCAGACGCACTTCTGCACATCCGCCAGCATTGGGACCGGACCCAGCCATCAGGATCCCCGGCACTGCCACAACCACCAACCGGTGCCATGATGCGGCCATGACTCTTGGGTCGGCCACGCCACCCGGCGACGTGCTGGCTCGTCGTCAGGCCGGAGCCGTCTCGGCCACGCTCAACATCGGCCTCGTCGCGGTCGTTCTGGCCGTGGCACTCTCCTTTGTTAGCGGGTCGACGGCAATGTCCGCTCAAGCACCAACGTGGGTACTCCCCATCGCGATCATCGCGCTAGCCGTAGGCGTACCCCACGGAGCGTTGGACCACCTGACGCTCCGACGGGCCCTCACGCTTCGGCAGTTCGCCGTTCTTGCCCTGGGCTACACCCTCATCGCCGGGCTCGGAGCCGCAGCCATCATCGCCGCACCTGTCCCCGCCTTCATCGTCGTGGTCGCCTTCACGGTTTGGCACTTCGGCACCGGGGACGTTGAGGCGACCTCTTCGCTGCAGGGAAAGGCTTCTGAGCGAGGCTTTCCCCGCGTAGTGCTCGCCTTGGCTCTCGGCTCCGCGCCTGTTCTGTTGCCCCTGACATCTCCTGCGTCGGCAGCAACGCTCGAACTCATAGAGCCGCAGCTAGGGCAGCTACTCACCCCGGCTGTCATTGTTGTCGTTCGCACGACAGTGTTCATCGGGATCGCTGTCGCACTCGCCATCCTCGTCAAGCGACACCAGCATCGTGGTGCACTCGAACTCGTCGCGCTCACGGCACTCGGCTCCCTCGCAAGTCCGCTGCTGGCCTTCGCGGTGTACTTCGGCCTGTGGCACGCACTGCGACACACGGCCAGACTCGCGCAGTACACCTACGGATACGTATCAGCCAAGACGATCGCATTGACGTTCCGGCGAGGCCTTCCGGCGCTCATCGGCTTCATCATCGTCGTGGGGATCCTTGCGTTTCGGTCGTCATCGTTCACGTTATCCGGATCATGGCTGTGGTTAGGCTTGGCGCTCGTCTGGGGACTCACCATTCCCCACATGGTTTTCGTGGCCGCCTTCGACCGCCGCGGGAGATCAGCTTCCGTCCGTTAGCCGGGCCTCGTGCAAGGAATAGGGTGCTGTCATGAGCAACTTCTTGTATGCCGTTGAGCGCGAGTTCGATTTACCCGTAGACATGCTGTGGGCTGCGTGGACTGATCCGGTCGCTCTTGAAGAGTGGTATCACGGCACGGAGCACCGGGTGCTGCCTGGAACGATGCAGTCCGATGCTGTTGAGGGTGGGATCTGGACGGTCGGCATCGACGTACCCGAGGACGACTTTGTTGCCTACTTCTATGGCCGCTACACCAAGGTCGTCGAAAACCTTCGACTTGAGCACACGTTGGCCTACACCGAGTCCGCTGAGGAGTTCGCCGCGCGCGACGAGTCTGCGCCGCATCACCGAATAGTTGTCGAGTTCGAGGCTCGCGCTTTTCGCAGTTGGGTGAAGTTCAGCCAGTACGGCGAATTGCCCGAGGACCAAGCCGTTCAAGCCCAAGCCGGCATGGAGAGCTACTTCGATTCGCTCGCGGCCTACCTCACGACTCCATTGGAGGATTCATGACGCAGTACCTCATCTTCTTCAATCAGCAGTGGGTTGGTGATCACAGCGAGGAATGGTTCGAGGGCCGCGGCCCACTCGCACATGCCGTTGTCGCGGAAATGACGGCTGCTGGCGTGCTTGTGTTTGCGGGTGGACTTGAGGAGGACCCCGAAGATGGATTCTGTGCAGACGCGACGAGTGGGACCCTACTTTTTCGCGACGGGCCATACTCACACCCGACGGAGTTTCTCGGTGGGATGACGATCGTAGATGTGCCCGACGTTGAGGCCGCTCGACTCTGGGCTGGACGGATAGCCGAAGCCTGTGGCTGGCCTCAAGAAGTTCGTCCGTTCAAGGCCTAGCGCACAAGCACACCAGCCCAGTGCGATAGGAATGTGCCGTGACTGGGCTTCGTCGGGTTCTGCGCCGTTATGTGGACACGCACTCGGAGTTTGCTGCACTTCAAGTGGTCGCCCGCGGGCTCTTTCTCTTAGTCGTCCTGGTGATCGTGTTGCTCTTTGTTCTCACATTTGTCACCGACTTGATTTCGGGTCAAAACGAAATCGTGATTCCCATCAATGGGGTGGATTCGACCGTTGACCTTGGCCAGATAATCAGCAGTTTCTATTCCCGCGCAAGCGCCTCCGTCGTCACCATCACTGGCGCACTAACATTTCTGATTTCAGCGTTCCTCACGACAAAGGCCCTACGTGATGGTTCACGCAGGGCACTACTTGGTGCTGATGCACCCAAGTCCCGTTGGCGCGATCCATGGACTTTCCCGATCGCGTTGGGCCTTTCCTGCTTCGTGCTCTTCACATGGTTAATCGCACTAGCCACTGCTATCAGGCGATCCGCATGGAGTGCGCTCCTAGGCACGGATCTCTCCGAAGCCATCGTCAACGTCTGCAAATTCGGGGTGATTCTCGTTGCTGTCGCCGCAATCGTGTTTGCGGGAGCGCTCGTGCACCGCAACGTACAGGGGTATTGGCCGAACAGACGATCCCTGTTGATCTTGCTGCTGGCTGCTGGCATCATCATGGGTGCAAACTTCTTCTTGCTCTATACCTATATCGGTGCGCTCGTAAACCCAGCCATCTCAGCAGGCATCGTGCTCGTGTTCACCATCATGCTGTGGATCAACATCGTGGCCCGCGTGTACCTCGGGGCACTGTGCTGGATCGCCACTCTGGCGCGGCGAGTATGAAGAATCCCGCCCCAGCCGCCCCACATCGTGGTACAAAGACGACTAGGACCACTCAAAGCTTCATTTCAAAGGGGAAAATTATGCGTTCTTCACTCAAGCGTGCTTTGACCGCGACAGGCGCATTGGCTCTGGCCGCGGGAGCTGTCCTCCTACCTGCGAGTGCAGCCCAAGCCGATGGCGCCTACTACGGGAAATGGAAACTCACGGCCTGGCGGATCGACGGAGTGACGATCCCCTGCCCCGGAAAGTTGGAGATTCCGCCGCCCGCCCCCTCAATTTCGTGCAGCGACCACGAGAAGCTCGTGCTTCGCGCCAACTATCGCTACGCAGCAACGCTGAAGGTTTTGACCCGACTGGAAGAGGAAACAGGCGACTTCGAGATCCTGAAGTTCCCTAACAGCGTGCACAAAGTCATCGTGTTCGATCCCAACTCCGACGGCACCAACCCTCGCGCCTACCGCATGCAATTGATCGGATCGAGGGCCGGCACACCGAACAAGATGAAGATCTACCTTGCGACGACGAGTCGTGACGGATCAAAGTCGACTGCGGAGATGATTTTCTTCCGCATGCCATGACCCAAGTCGGTCGAGAGGTTGTAGCGCTCTGACGACAGGTGTGATCAAGTGCCATCGCGCTTGCGTTCGCGTGCCTTAGCGAAGTGCGCTTCTCGGCCCATTGTCAGGGAACATCGACACTGATTCCGGGACAGTCGCAGTTAGTCGCGTCTGCTGCTCGGCAGTGAGCGAGATCGAGAGGCTACGAACGATCGAGGCGATCGTCGCGGGCCTGCTTGCGCCAGGTATCGGCAACATCACTGGAGACAGTCCGCGGAGCCACGCCAACACGACCTCTTGGGCCGATGCGCCTACTTCTTCGGCTACCTGAGCAAACTCGGCGTAACGCGACCCGACTTCTTGAGCCTGCACGGCGCCACCGAGTGGCGACCACGGCAGGAAGACGATACCCAACTCCGTGCATCGATCGAGCACATCGACGTCGTTGCGGTATCGCGGCGAGAACTCGTTTTGTACGCTCACGATTCCGCCATCGTTGGGCCCGCCGAGAACCTCTAAAGCAAGATTGAGTTCGGCCAACGTACAATTTGATAGACCGACCCTGCGGATCAAGCCTGCGTCACGCAACGCCGCCAATGATTGCGCCTGCTCGAAGTAAGTCATCTTCGGATCGTGGCGATGGAGTTGATACAAATCTATAGAGGGCACTCCCAGAATTGCCAAGCTCTTCTCGCAGGCAGCGCGAAGCCCGTCAAGACTCGCATTGCGTCCCCACGTCTCTCCCTCTCCACGTGCACTACCGCCTTTGGTCGCGACCATGACGTCGCCTACATCCGCTGGTCCGGCATAAGTGCGCAGTGCCTCGGCCACGATCTCTTCGTTATGGCCAATCGTGTCCCACGTCGGCGCATAGACATTGGCTGTGTCGAGTAGCGTGATGCCCGCATCGAGCGCCGCGTGGACTGTCGCGATCGATTGCTCACGAGGGGGAAGAGTTTTTGTCATCGTGAGCGAGAAAGGCATGCACCCAAGCCCGATCGCCGAAACGGGGAAGTTGCCAATACGTACCTGAGGAAGAGTCACCCAGTCAGGCTACTGGACCATCCGACAACCACAAGATAGCTTCGACAATCTCATCCACGGGAGACGTGGTCACCAGCTCATGATCCGCGATTCGACGTAGGAGGGGCATGACGTTTTCGATGTCCCAGAGGATCTTGGCGCGTTGCTCCTCAGACTTGCCAAAATCGTTATTGGTACGGCGCTCGAGGCGGTCAAGAATGACTTCGGTCGGCGCGCTCAGCAGGATCACACTG
>CAINMH010000090.1 GCA_903850745.1 uncultured bacterium | reverse complement strand
TTCTCGGGCTGCGTGACCGCTACTTCCTCGATTTCCATGCCGCCAGCGACCGACGCCATGCTCAAGTACGTGCGGTTGGCGCGATCGAGCAGGAAGGACACGTAGTACTCATCCGCGATGTCGGTGGCAGCAACCACGAGCACGCGATGAACCGTATGTCCCTTGATGTCCATGCCGAGGATGTCGCGTGCGCGAGCTTCTGCCTCGTCGGGTGTGTTTGCCAACTTAACGCCGCCAGCCTTGCCGCGGCCACCAGTCTTGACCTGCGCCTTGACGACGACCATGCCGCCAATGCGCTCGGCTGCAGCACGAGCCTGCTCGGGCGTGCTGCAGACCTCGCCGTCAGTGACTGGTACGCCGTGATCGGCGAAGAGTTGCCGTGCTTGATATTCGTACAGGTCCACGCGCGCTCACCTCGTATGGGGCAGTAGATGTCGTGGAGAGCGTACTAACGATCGTTAAACACGAACCGGCGGGGTTCAGGCTGCGTGACCGGCTGCGCTTCTGACCCACGCGACAATCTCAGCCGTCGGGGTTCCGGGGGTGAAGATCTTCGAGACACCCATCTCCTCAAGAAGTGGGATATCTGCGTCGGGGATGATCCCGCCGCCGAAAACCACGATGTCGCTCGCCTCGCGCTCCTTCAGCAGCCTCATAATCTCGGCGAAGAGCGTGAGATGAGCACCGGAAAGCACGGAAAGACCCACGGCATCAGCGTCTTCTTGAATCGCCGTGTCCACAATCTGAGCCGGTGTCTGGTGCAGGCCGGTGTAGACAACTTCGATGCCAGCATCGCGCAGGGCCCGGGCCACCACCTTGGCGCCACGGTCATGCCCGTCGAGGCCCGGCTTGGCAACCACTACCCGAATGGGCGACGCGCTCATGGAAAGACTCCTGTCCTGCAGACGACAGGTGCCAGCGTAGTAACGCACGAAATCCCCCGGCGTTGTGGGTTCCCTTCGGGACGCGGATGCGCGAAAAGCACCAAAATCTCCTACCGAGTTGGGTCAGACCCCCTAGAGGTGGTACGAAAGACACGTGCTGCGCCGCCTAGTCGTTCCCGTCACCGTGGCCACAGCCCTCGTTCTCTCCCAACTCGCCTACGCACTCATTGGTGGAGTCGGCGTCATTGCCCAAAACGATCCGGTGGCATCTGCCGCGGCAACGCAGGAAATCGCCGCCGTCGCAGCCGCTCGCGCCGCGTCCAGCGCCACACCGAGCACCGGCTGGATGAGTCCATCCGAAAGCTCCCAAACCGGCGCAGCAGCGCCCACGGACAAGCGTCAGGTCTATACCTGCGGACAAGCCGTCGGCCCCGCGACCAAGAACCCCACCAATAGATTCGGAGCGACTCGACTGGGCACCAATCCGACTACGTACTGTCCTGTCACGGCGCGCACTCCGATCAGCCAGGAGTTCGGCACCAAGTCCAGCTCATCGCCCTACGGCCATAGCGGAATGGATTTCAACGGTAATTCTGGTGACCCCATCTTCGCCGTTTCAGAAGGATTAGTGATGTACTCCACCTACAACGAAGGCGGATACGGCAACCTCATCGGCATTCGGCGGCCCGATGGAGTTCTCTTTTGGTACGCGCACCTCACGAAGCGATTCGTGGAAGTCGGCGCCTGGACCAAAGCCGGACAAAAGATCGGCACAATGGGCAACTCTGGAGCGTCCGAGGGTTCACACCTGCACTTTGAGGTCGCTGTCGGCAAGGGACGCATGGGCAAATACGGTGTGCCGACAAATCCACGCGACCTACTCTTCGGTAAGCCGCGGGGCACGCGCATCGGATGGGCGACCCCGCCACCCGAGTGGGCTTGCGCCCGCTGGAGCTGCTAAAGCTTTTCGACCGGTGCGTATCGCAGCAACAACCGCTTTAGCCCCTCAGAACCGAAGTCAATAGTCGCCTCGGTCTTATCGCCCACACCAGAAGTTGACACCACTGTCCCCATTCCAAACTTCTGATGCAGCACTCGCTCTCCGGCCGCCAAGGACATGACAGGCGCTGACCCAGTACGTGCGGACGTCGCCCAGGGTGAAGCACTGCGCGAGACCGAACGCGAACTCGTTGATGCGAACGATGACGTGCGCACAGGTTCGATGCGGCGCGTCTCCTGCAGGTCTTCGGGGATCTCTTCCCAGAATCGCGACACCGGGTTATACGAGGGTGCGCCCCAAGACGAACGCATCACTGCACGAGTGATGTAGAGGCGTTCGCGTGCACGTGTGATGCCGACGTAGGCAAGCCGGCGCTCCTCTTCAAGTTCCTTAGGATCACCGAGCGATCGCATATGGGGGAAGACCCCGTCCTCCATGCCAGTAAGGAAGACGACGGGAAACTCCAAACCTTTTGCTGTATGCAGAGTCATGAGGGTCACGACCCCACCATTGACACGGTCGGGAATTTCATCTGAATCCGCAACGAGCGAGACACGCTCGAGGAAGTCAGCCAACGCGCCATCGGGGTTGTCCTGTTCGAAGTCGGCGGCCACTGATTGAAGTTCCGCGAGATTCTCGACGCGCGACTCATCCTGCGGATCAGTAGACGCCGCCAATTCCGCTAGGTATCCAGTTTGTTCGAGGATCGCTTGCAGAACAGTCGTCGGGGCGGCTCCTGATTCGACAAGAGTGCGCAAATCAGTAAGCAGTTGCGCAAAGGCGCTCACAACTGTCACGGAGCGAGCCGCCATGCCCGGCACTTCGACGCATCGCTGAAGTGCATCACCGAATGGAATGCGCTCTCGCTGCGCAAAAGCCTCGATCATTGCCTCTGCTCGGTCGCCAATACCTCGCTTGGGCACATTCAGGATACGTCGTAGTGATACATCATCAGCAGGATTGGCAAGCACGCGAAGATAGGCGAGGGCATCGCGCACCTCACGCCGCTCGTAGAAGCGCACTCCACCCACGACTCGGTATGGCATTCCCTTTCGCATGAACACATCTTCAAGTGCTCGCGACTGGGCATTGGTGCGATAGAACACCGCCACGTTTCCCGGGATGGTTCCCTCTGTGTCAGCAAGACGATCAATTTCTCCGGCAATGAAAGACGCTTCGTCTCGCTCGTCATCGGCAACATACGAAACAATGGAATTTCCGACTGCGCTATCGGTCCACAGTCGCTTCTCTCGGCGACCGCTATTCCGGGTAATCACGCGATTTGCTGCATCAAGAATCACCTGCGTTGAGCGATAGTTCTGCTCCAACATCACCGTCTTGGCTGCCGGGTAGTCACGCTCGAACTCCTCGATGTTGCGGATCGAAGCTCCGCGGAAAGCATAAATGGATTGATCGGCGTCACCTACTACAACGAGTTCGGCAGGCGAGACGCCATCAGCACCACTACCAACAAGTTCACGCACTAATACGTACTGCGCATGGTTAGTGTCTTGATACTCGTCGATGAGAATATGTCGAAATCGGCGGTGATAGTGCTCTGCGACATCGGGGAATAGCTGCAGCACAGCAACAGTCGAGACAATTAGGTCGTCGAAGTCAAACGCGTTTGCACGACGAAGTCGCATCGTGTATTCGCGGTAGACTTCAGCCAAAGTGCGTTCAGCCTCATTGCTGACTTTGCGCGAGAAGTCCTCTGCGTCAATGAGTTCGTTTTTAAGGTTGGAGACCTGCGAAAGCATTGATCTAGGCGTAAAGCGCTTGGCATCAAGACCAAGATCGCGTAGGACAAGAGTCATCAAACGCAATGAATCAGCGGAGTCATAGATCGAGAAGGTGCTGGCAATCCCCAGCCGTGAAGACTCAGACCGCAAGATGCGCACACACGCCGAATGGAAAGTCGAGACCCACATTGACCTGGCCTGCGGACCGACGGCCTCCACCACCCGTTCGCGCATCTCCGCTGCGGCCTTGTTGGTGAAGGTGATCGCCAGGATCTCACCGGGTCGGGCGCCACCCTCGGCCAAAAGGTGTGCGATGCGACGTGTGAGCACCCTGGTCTTGCCAGAACCTGCTCCCGCAACAACGAGAAGTGGCCCGCCACGATGGACTACAGCCTCGCGTTGCGGCGGGTTTAGGTCAGCGAGGAGGTCAGGCACTTGCGCAGTCTACGAAAGGGGGCGAGTCAGGACTGCAGTGCCGCACGTGGCGCCACTATCGGGGGAAGAGAACGTAGGACCCCGACTACTCGTACCGTCACCTGAGCGTCCGGCTGACTCGTGAACCAGCGAATGCCGCCCGCGGGACTCACCGGAAGGAGGACTAGACCCGTACGTGTCTCACCTGCTCCAGCGGACAAAGTCGGCAGGATGTCCTTTCCTTGGCTCACCGGCCACAACGAAAGCGAAGTCGCGATGGCCCCTCCGGTAAGACTCACCCGCGCGATGACTCCACCCACGTACGTCTTTGGAATGCTCCCCACGCCCTTAACCTTCATGCCTGCTGGTGCACTCCGCTCAGCGGCACCAACCGAGTCCGCCGCTTGCGCTGTGTCCAAAGTCGTCTCAGGTTCGATCGGCAGTAACAAATCTCCCACCACACCGGCACGCGCTGACCAGCCAGTAGCCGACACATCGACGTTGACTGCCGTACGCGTCGTGTTGGTCAGGGTGATCCGACCCAATTCATCAACACCACTCAAAATGGCAGTCGACACATCTTGCCTGCGTCGCACCTCGGCGCGCGCGGAAGCAGCTTGGATACCCGCATGCGGCCGCGCCACCACAACACTGCCGCTCGATCGAGCACCCGACGTGGTCACCGTAAGCCACACCGATGACACAGTCTCATCACTTCCAGTAGCAGGCAATCCGCCGCGTCCTGCAATCGACACACTCCGCGACTCCCCAGGCTTCAACGCACCGCGTACTGAGCCCTTAGTCGTATAAACAAGTGCCGGCGACAGGGCTGTGATGGGTCCACTTGCGCTGATGACATCCGGAAGCCGTCTGACGAAGTAGCCAAGAACATCGACAGCGACCGGGCTTGCGCCAGCATTGACTGCCACCGCAATCGTGCCATCAGACGCAACAGGCAGAACGGTCTCCACGCTGTCAGAAACACCTGTGACAACTCTCAAGGCCGGATCCAACGAGGGGACACCACCAGTTGGCCACGTATAAACACTGAGCGGCGCATTGGGCTGCTGCGCGGTTATCCGCACGGTCACCGCCCGCACACTGCTGGGCTCAGTCGGTCCCACCCCGAGAACATTGACGTAGACGGGGTCACCGGTCGCCCCTCCGGCAATCTGATTGGACGCGGTGAGTGCTGGATTGGCGGGTTGAGTGAGCCTGCAGGCAGTCTCTGGGAGAGCAGGAGCAACGGGACGTGTGGAGTCAAACACTCGCGTCGGACGCACTGCGACAAAATCTAATCCGCGCACCGTGATCTTCGGTGTTGCCGTGGTACCGGAATCGACGCAAAAGGGAAGGGGCGTTGGATCTCCGCCCCAGAAAGACGTGAGCCCAGCAGATCCATCCCAAGACAACGAAAGATGAACGTGATCGCGATGACAAGACGTGTCGTAGTCATCCGTCTGATTAGCGAAGCAGTTGAGCCAACTGATCTCCGACCATGACGGCTCTCCCGGCGCCGATTGCCAAATTCGATCATTCCAACCGATATACATGATGCCCAATCTGCGGGCCATTGCGTATTTGTTTCCATCGCTATCCGTCGCGAGCAACCAGCGAATGAAAGCTTGCGCCACCTTGGATTGCGCAGGCTTACTGGCGTCGATCATCCAATCGATGGCGCGGTTTTCCTTGTGTTCGCTCCGGTTGCCGTATGCGCACTCTCGAGGTGAACTAATGGAGTTCGCGAAGCCCGGATAGGTGGCTTGGATAAGAGCGATCAGTTTGTCGGTGCCGGCCTTCGAAGTGAGGTCACATATCCCTTGTCCCTGATAGGTAGCCAGCGGATCGACTTCGACTGACAAGTCAGCGGGAATGGCAGGAATTGGGATGCTGGCTGGAGCAGGCGCAGCCAAAGCCGGAGTTGCCGCCACTAGTCCGACGGCAAGGCCCAGCGACACGAGCATCTGCAGGACGCGAAAGGCGCGCCTAGGATGACTGAACGCTGACATGCTCAGCAGTCTACGTCGGCGACATGGCCAAAGCATGAACACGCGCTGGGAGGTATCGCATGGAGGATCCGCTCGTGGAGCGTGTTTTAGTCGTAACGGCGCACCCCGATGATGTCGATTTTGGTGCCGCCGGCACGATCGCTCAGTGGACCGACTCCGGAATTCACGTGACGTACCTGATCATCACTGATGGTGACGCAGGTGGGTTTGACCCCGATGTCCCACGCGCTGAGATTCCCGTAATCCGACGTGCCGAACAGCGCTCAGCAGGCGAGTGTGTCGGCGTGTACGACGTGCGGTTTCTTGGGTACCGCGACGGTGAACTTGCGGTGTCTCACGATTTGCGGCGCGACATCTCGCGTGTGATTCGACAGGTACGCCCGCAGCGCATGCTGATCCAATCCCCCGAGCGCAATTGGGATCGCATTCAGGCGTCTCATCCCGATCACCTCGCAGCCGGAGAGGCGGCGATTCAGGCGGTCTATCCTGATGCGCGAAATCCATTTGCACATATCACTCTTGGACGTGAAGAAGAACTTGAGGCGTGGACTGTTCCTGAGGTGTGGGTCATGGCACACCCGAATCCCACGCATTTCGTTGACGTCACAAGCCAATTCGATCGCAAACTTGCTGCCATCAAGTCGCACGCGAGTCAACTTCCTGATCCCGATGCGATGGAAGGTTGGATGCGCACACGACTACTCGAGATGGCTCAGCGTGGAGGTCTTCCCGAAGGCCGACTCGCCGAAGCGTTCTTCATTGCGCACACCGCCTGAAAGACTCTTCTTCGAATTAGTTCCAGAAGACGGCGATCACAATGTTGGCCAGTGTGAGCACGCCGATGATGCCCCACAGCGCAGGCTGCGGGCCCTTCTTGCGTCGACCAATGATGGCAAGCACGGTGATCACCAGCACGACAAGGAGCTTGACCGCGATCTTGGCATGGAAACTCGCGCTGGGCGCCACATCGTCGATCACCCCGGATTCGATGATTCCAACCATGACGACGCCAGTGATCAAGGAAGTGAGAGCACCGTCAAGCATCCAACGGCTCACGCCCTTGTCCGCGCTCTTCACCTGGACGATGAATCCACCAAAAAGCAGGGCTAGACCGAGGAAGTGCAGGACGATGAAGATATTGAGGACGAACTGCATTTTCTCTCCCTAAGTCTGTGGTGCCTCACGCTAGCGCGCCCGGCGACCCCGACCGGGGTAGGCGCGCCCTCCCGAGCCCCCACGAGGCTTCCCAGACCATAGTGCGCACCCGGCGATCCGTTGATAGCCTACGAGAGCGTCAATCGGGCGACCGGGAGGTCAGAATGTCACAGGAAAGCGATCAGGCGGGCGAGGTTCTGCGCGGCATTTGGCAGCAGTCGACCGACACCGCAGCAGACATGGATGCTGACTGCAGCCCCACTAAATCCTGTCGCAACATGAAGGACGTGAACTACGACGGCTTTGCCGAGGAGGGCGTCGACCTCGGCACCGCGTGGCGGAACAAGCTCGCTCGAGAGGGCAAGCTCGGCAACGGTTCCCTCGCTGACCTGGTCTTCGGCCAGTCGAACTGATTCCAGTCTCATGAACCCTCTGTTCGACACTCTTACTGTGCCCGCGCTCACTGACCAATTGCGCGCTGAGGGCTACATCGCGGATCGAGGCTTGGCGACCGCTCTTCTGCTCTCCCTCAAACTCGGCAAGCCGCTTCTGCTCGAAGGCGAAGTCGGAGTCGGTAAGACCGAACTTGCGAAGACCTTGGCAACCATGCTCGGCCGCGATCTGATCAGATTGCAGTGCTACGAAGGCATCGACATCCACCAGGCGATGTACGAGTGGGATTACGCCCGCCAGATGCTCCACATCCGAGCCTTAAGCGCAACCGGCACATCAGGCGCCGAAGACGATCTATTCAGCCCACGTTTCCTACTTGAGCGGCCGCTCCTGCAGGCACTCAAGGCTGGCGACCGTTGCGTACTGTTGATTGATGAAATCGATCGAGCAGATGATGAATTTGAGGCTTTCTTGTTGGAGCTTCTCGGCGACTTCCAGGCCACCATTCCTGAGATCGGCACCGTTCGAGCGGATACCCGACCGATCGTGATTCTTACCTCGAATCGCACCCGCGAGCTTCACGATGCGCTCAAGCGTCGTTGTCTTTACACCTGGATTGGTTTCCCTGAGCCCGAGCGCGAATTTGCGATCGTGCAAGAACGACTCCCTGAAGTCGGCGCAGTTCTCGCCGCTCAAGTTGTCGCAGCAGTCAATCGACTTCGCGATATGGACCTCGAAAAACTGCCCGGGGTCGCTGAGACTATCGATTGGGCGCAAAGCCTCTCGGCGCTTGGCGCAGACTCGCTCACCGAAGAAGCCGCCTTAGATACACTTGGCGCCGTCGTTAAGGACCGCGACGATCTCGAGTTCACCTCGAAGAGCATCCAGGATGTCGTCGCCTAACGGCTACGACGAGTTGCTCGTCGAATTCGGTCAGGCCCTGCGCGACGCCGGATTGCCCATCGGCTCTGACGATGTCCTGACATTTGTCGAGAGCGTCTCGCGCCTGAGCGTCACAGATCTTCTCGACGTGTATTGGGCCGGGCGCGCAGCACTCGTGCGTAGGCGCGACCACATCATCACCTACAACATCATCTTCCAGTCGTTCTTCATGGACGTGCACCCCACTGCGTCTGACAACCGCAAACTCACAATGCGTGCATCCTCTAACGCGGGAGCAACACTCGAAATCCCGAACACAGAGTCGGGCCTGCCTGGGGAGATGAGTCCCGATGAGGTGAAACTGGGGTATCTAGCCAGCACGTCTGAGGTATACCGGAACAAGGCATTCGCTGAATGCTCCGATGAGGAGTTGCGCCATCTCCGCAGGCTCATGGCACGAATGCGCGTGACTCCACCGAAGCGTCGCACCCATCGTGCCGCTCAGGCTCGCAAGAGTGCACGTCTCGACATGCGCAAAATGGCCAGAGACACGATGCGGTCGTTCGGCGAGCCGCATGAGCTTGCCTTCACCCAGCGCAAAGAGAAATTGCGGTCACTTGTGCTGATTTTGGATGTCTCTGGTTCCATGGCGGATTACTCAAGGAACCTGCTGCAGTTCGCTTACTCGGCACGCCGCGCCAACACCAAGGTCGATGTCTTCTGCTTCGGCACCAGGCTCTCCCGAATCACGCGCGCACTAAGTCGCCGCAACCCTGACGAGGCAATGCGCATGGCTGGCGAATCTGTTCTCGACTGGGACGGTGGGACTCGCATCGGAGATTCCCTGCGACAATTCAGCCGCGAGGCCCGTCGTTCGCGGCTAGGCCGCGGCGCGATTGTCGTCATCTGTTCGGACGGATTGGATCGAGGCGAACCACAGGCACTCGCAGAGTCCATGGAGAGCCTCAGCCGCATCGCCCACCGCGTCATCTGGGTCAATCCACATCGCGGTGACGCGGCAGAATACAGTCCGACATCCATCGGAATGATCATCGCCGACCCTTATATCGACGAGGTGCACTCCGGTCATAATCTCGCTAGCCTCGAGCGGTTGGCGAACCGTCTGGCGAAAGTGGGGTAGTTATGCGATTCAGCGTGTCTCTACAGGCAGAGGGAGATCGTGAGATCACCCTCGACGAGGTTCTCGAGCTCGCCGATGCGGTAGCCCCACTCAATGGCATCGCTTCGGGTTTTGGGACGTACACCTATGGCGCACAGATCATCATTGAAGCCGAAGGTCCAGATCAGGCTGTCGATATTGCCTTGGCTGAATTCGCTCAGGCGGTCGCATCCACCTCACTTCCGGATTGGCCAGTCGCCTATGCCGAAGCCATCAGCGAGGACGACGACTTCGCAGACCTCGACGACATTCCGACATGATCCGCCTTGGCAGCTTGGCTGGATACGCATTCGAGGGGCCGCGCACTCTCGCCGGCTGGACTGCACCGGCAGAGCCGGCTGTCTATGCGATTGTGACCAAGTCCAACCCGAATCGGCAACAGGAGTTCGCCGTAATTTTTGTCGGACACAGCGACGACTTGAGCACCGAGGGCTTCCCCTTCCGTCACCCGCGCGCGACGTCTTGGGTCAAGCGCGCCGAGGGCAAATTCAATCTGCATGTGTGCTGGCTTCAGGTGCCAGGCGGTACTCGGGCACATCGAGAGCAGATCTCACAAGAATTAATGGCGATTTACCAGCCCAGTTGCAATCTCGAAAAATTCGACAATGCTTGGAAGGACGAGTGGATCGGTGAATACAACACTGTCGTCAACGATCACCTCACGACAGACCGAGATCCGTCCTGACTGCTAATCGATGTCGACGCCGACAGCTTCCATCAACCGTGAACGACGGGTGCCCATGGCCGGCTTGGCTACGCCCTCGGACTCATGATCGGCGTGCACGAAGGTAGCGCCGTTCACGATGCCTTCACCCATGCCATAGAGCAGGGGAAGTGCGCCAGCCACTACACGACCGGTGGTGTTGATGGACGTAAGACCTGGCGCAATCGCCTCGGCGTCACGCTTGATCTGCCACACCAACTCCGCGGCTGACTCGAGGTCGTCAGCAACACCCTTGAGTTGCGAGCCAACGATGAAGAGGTAGACCGCTAGGCCGGCGATGAGAGCTGCAACGTCAATTGCTGTCCAGATTGCTAATGCGCTCATGACCTCACCTTGTCCAATACGCGTCCGAGGAAGAGATGGTGTTCAAGACCTTCTGCCAAGACCAACTCGACTCCACCTGCTGTCGCAGTGATCAGGGCCGTGTCGGTCGTGTTGGCTTGGGTCACGGCGAGAATCGCCTTGATGGCCGCCACGCGAACCCGAATCCGATGTACGAGGATCACCAGGATGGTAAGAAGGGCAGCAACCGCGACAACCACGACGATGCCGAGGATGTTCGCGATCTGCCAGAGGGTTTCTACTTGGGAATCCACGTCAGCCTCCCAGCCTTGTGCGGCCACGCTTGAGTCCGCCAATAATGGCGAGCGCGGATTCGATGGTTTCGTTGAGACCCTTGAGGCCAGCCGTGTTTACTTCAGCCTGCTCGAGGGACTTCAGAATGCGGCCCGCCTGAGTGCCGATTCGGCCGGCGAGGAACAGAATCGGAACCACAAGTGCTACGACAACGAGTACAACTACGAGGCCAATGATGTAGCCGATCAGCCAGCCTTCGTGCCCAGTGAAGTCCATGTGTTCTCCTAGATCGATTCCGCGAAGTTGCGCACAGGAGCGAGACTCTGATTGACAGAGCTCACGACCGGAACGACTGTGTCCGTTTTAGCGACGATGACCTGAACTCCGCCGTCGAGCGCGTCCAGAGTCGCGGCGACTGACTTCAGGTGCATGATCACGCGGAAGAGCCCGATGGCTGCAGCGGCGATAATCAGTGCTCCCACCACGAGGGTGATGATTGCTTCAGCAGGCATGGCAGGTCTCCTAGCCCAGTAGTTTCGAGACAGGACCGGCGTAACGCACCGCTCCATTGGCAACTTCTTTGATGACGTCATCCGTGGTTTCCAGCAACTCCGGCGTGTTGTTGAGTTCGCC
>CAINMH010000089.1 GCA_903850745.1 uncultured bacterium | reverse complement strand
GAGCGTTGCCACAAGTCAGCAACAAGGAATGCGAGGAGTCCGAGACGGACCTCTGGTCATCCGACCGCCATGCGCCATCCGCTATCCGCCATCCGCTGTTGTTGCCCGGTTATGGCACTCCAATTTCGCATGTTGCCCGGTTATGGCACTTCAATCTCGCATGTTGCCCGGTTATGGCACTTCAATCTCGCATGTTGCCCGGTTGTGGCAACTTTCAGTGCACCAAAACTTGCCACAACCGGGCAACGTCGATGAAGGCACTGCCACAACCGGGCAACGAGCGTGCGGGCGAGCGGACGTGCGGGCTAACTTCCTCCCGCCGCCTACTTCACCATGCGTACGTTGAAGGGGTAGCGGTACTCGACGCCCTTGTTGGCCGCGACTCCGCCGAGGATCATGAAGATCACGCCGACGATCACGATGATTGGCAGCAGGATCGCGCCGATGACCACCACGGTCAAGATCAAGCTGATGATGAGGCCGATCGCAATGACGATCTGGAAGTTCAGCGCCTCAGCCGCCTGCTTGCGCACAAACGTCGAGCGCGCACCAAACACCAGCATGATGATCAGCGGTCCGATGACCAGCAGTACGAGGCCGGATAGATGCGCGATCATGGCCCAATTGCGCTCCTCGTCCGGTGACATCGGCTCCAGGGTCGTGGTCGGTGGGGGAGTCTGAGACATGGTTCCTCCTGATGGGCATCGTCCGGCAGACTTAAGGCTATGCCCGGACACCCGCCAGAAGGAGCCATTGCGCCCCCAGATGGCCAACTCAGTGACCGGTCCCTGTCTCGGCTAGGCGCGCAGAGCCTGAGTGCGTACGTTCACATCCCCTTTTGCGCGAGTCGATGCGGATACTGCGACTTCAATACCTACACCGCCGATGAGCTCGGGCCAGGCGCCAACAGAGCTGACTACGCCGGCACCGTGATTCGCGAGATTGAATTCGCTCGAGGCGTGCTCGGCGCAACCACCACACCCCTTCACTCAGTCTTCTTCGGCGGCGGCACCCCGACCCTGCTGCCTTCAAACGATCTTGCGCACATCCTGCACTCGTTGCGCGACACCTTCGCCCTGGCTCCCGACGCCGAGATCACGACCGAGGCAAACCCTGACTCGGTCGACAAAGCATCGCTCGCGGCACTGCGCGATGCAGGGTTTACGCGCATCTCTTTCGGCTGGCAGGCAACCGCGCCGCATGTACTGGCGGTGCTCGAGCGCACCCACAACGTCGACAAGGCGCTCGCGGCCGTACGCGCCGCGCAAGAGGTCGGCTTCGAACACGTCAGTGTCGACTTGATCTACGGCACGCCTGGCGAAACCGACGACAACTTCCGAGCCGCTCTCACCGCCGCGATCGATTCCGGCGTCGACCACGTCTCCGCCTACGCGCTCATCGTCGAAGACGGCACCCGCCTCGGCGCGGCCGTGAAGCGCGGAACGGTGCCTCAACCCAGTGACGACGTCGCAGCCGATCGCTACGTCATCGCCGACGAGATGCTCAGTAGCGCAGGCTTGGAGTGGTACGAAGTCTCCAACTGGGCCCGTCCCGGCGGCGAATGCCGCCACAACCTTGCCTACTGGCGCAATGCCGATTGGTGGGGATTCGGCCCCGGCGCTCACTCACACATCGGCGGCACCCGCTGGTGGAATGTTCGGCACCCATCGGCGTACGCCACCCGCATCGACGCGGGGAAGTCGCCAGCTCAGGCACGCGAAGAACTCACGGACGCTGACCAAGAACTAGAACGCGTGCTGCTAGGGATTCGACTCAAAGAAGGACTCGACGGCATCCCCGACGATCTCAGCGCACCACTTGTGTCGGAAGGACTGCTCGAGCAGCACGACGACAACCTTGTGCTCACCCGACAAGGGCGGCTGCTAGCGGACCTCGTGGTACGCCGACTGACCTAGAAACTCAGTCTGCGCCTAATCGCGCAGGGGTCGACCCTTGGCATCCTTGGTGATGCCACTGCCGGTGAGGATCAAGATGCCCTCAATGAAGCCCCAGATTGAGCCAATACCAAGGGTCACGATGGTCACCGCAATCTGGGCAATTCCGATCCCGACGTAGCCGAGATAGAAGCGGTGAATACCCAGACCGCCGAGAAGGATGCCCAGGATTCCTGCAGCGATGCGGGACTTTTGGGCGGGATCTTGTGAGTAGCCCGCGGCGGGCGGCGGCGGGGGCGGAGGCGCGTAGTTGCTCATGTCAGCACTCTAGCGAAATCGCCTTTACACTGGCAGTCACTTGGCCAGAGTGCCAATTGGTGTCGCGGGCGAGGGAGGTAGCCGTGCTGGAGGATCGCCGGCTCGCCGTTCTTCGGGCCATCGTCGAGGACTACGTCTCCACGCGTGAACCGGTCGGCTCCAAGGCGCTCGCTGACCGCCACCAACTGGGGGTCTCGCCTGCCACGATTCGCAATGACATGGCCGCACTCGAAGAAGAGGGCTTCATCGCCCAGCCGCACACCAGCGCGGGGCGTGTGCCCACCGAGGCGGGCTACCGCGCCTTCGTCGATCGGCTCTCGGGCGTGAAACCGATGAGCACCCCCGAACGCCGGGCGATCGGAGAGTTTCTCTCCGGCGCGGTCGACCTAGACGACGTCATGGCTCGCAGCGTGCGACTTCTTGCCCAGCTGACCCGTCAAGTCGCACTTGTGCAATACCCGTCGCTCACGCAGTCCACGGTCCGACACGTGGATGTGGTCACACTCAGCACCACGCGCGTACTCGTAATCCTCGTTGCTGACAGTGGACGCCTTGAGCAGCGCGTCGTCGATCTACCTACCGCAGTCGATGAGGACACGATCGCGATCATCCGCACACGACTCCTCGCTGCGGTCGCCGGACAGCGTTGCTCCGATATCGGACAGCGCCTTGAGAGTTTTGTAGACACCTTCGCGGCCACCGAACGCCCCGCCGCCGCTGTCGTGGTTGCGTCCGTACTCGAACTCAGCGCCGAGCGACACGAAGAACGCGTCGTCACCGGCGGCACTTCCAATCTCACTCGATACGGCGACTCGTTCTCGGTGTCTGTGCACCCCATTCTTGAGGCTCTTGAGGAGCAGGTTGTTCTCCTGCGTCTGTTTGGTGAGGTCACGCATGAAAGCGGCGTGGTCGTACGCATCGGCCACGAAAATCCCGTCCACGACCTGCAGTCCACCTCGTTCGTGGGGGCTGGATACGGTCGTGGTGATGACGTCGTCGCAAAGGTCGGCGTGTTGGGGCCAACCCGCATGGACTACCCGGGCGCGATGGCCTCTGTCCAGGCGGTAGCGAAATATCTCGGTCAGATTCTCGGACAAGCATGACGAACTACGGACAGGCGGCTTGAGTGGCGAACGACTACTACGCACTTCTCGGCGTTGCGCGCAACGCGACACCCGAGGAGATCAAGCGTGCCTATCGCCAACTTGCCCGCGAGTTGCACCCTGACGTCAACCCAGACCCGGCCGCTCAAGAGCGCTTCAAGAGTGTGACTGCCGCCTACGAAGTGCTGAGCGACCCTGAGAAGCGACAGATGTTCGACCTCGGACATGATCCGCTGCGTTCTGCTGGTGGCGGGGGTGGTCAGAGCGCTGGTTTTGATTTCAGCGACATCATGGACGCTTTTTTTGGCGGGGGACAGGCCCGTGGGCCGCGCCCGCGCATGTCCCGTGGTCAAGACGCGCTTATCCGCATGCAGTTGCCGTTACGAGACGCAGTCTTTGGCACCACTCGCGATATTCAGGTCGAGACCGCCGTGACCTGCAGTGTGTGTACAGGCGCCGGCACTGCCGCTGGCAGCTCCGTCGAGACCTGCCCGATGTGTCGCGGCAATGGAGAGATCCAAAGCGTGCAGAGATCCTTCCTGGGCCAGGTCATGACCTCGCGCCCATGCCCGCAATGTCGCGGCTTCGGCACCAACATTCCGCACCCATGCCCTGAGTGCGTCGGCGATGGACGCGTACGCACCCGTAAGTCGTTGACGGTGAAGATTCCGGCGGGCGTCGACAGCGGCACGAGGATTCAGCTCACCGGCCAGGGCGAAGTCGGTTCGGGTGGCGGCCCAGCGGCCGACATTTACATCGAACTTGTGGTGCAGGACGATCCCGTCTTCGAACGACGTGGTGATGATCTACATCGCACCCTCGTGGTGCCGATGACCGCTGCTGCGCTGGGGGCGACTATCGACCTAGAGACGCTTGACGGCTCCGAGCCATTCGAGGTGCGAGCGGGCACGCAACCAGGTCAGGTCTTTACGATTCGCGGCAAGGGAGTCCCGCATCTGCGTGGCCATGGCCGTGGCGACCTACACATCCACCTCGACGTTCGCACTCCGATTCGTCTCGATGCGCGTCAGGAAGAGTTGCTGCGCGAACTCGCGGCGATTCGCGACGAGGAGAACCCCAGTGGCCAGGGAGATGCCGCAGATACGAGTGGCGGTCTTTTCTCACGTATCCGCGACGCATTTAGCGGACGCTGAGTGGCGGCACCTGTCTTCATTGCCGATTCGGGAGTGCTCGATGCACGCCCTGAGCGACTTGTACTTTCCGGCAATGAGGGCCGGCACGCCGTGTCCGTCGTGCGACTGAGTCCCGGTGAACTTGTTGACGTTGTCGATGGTGCCGGTGTACGAGCACACGCCGTTGTCGTAGCCGCACGCAAACCCGATGTACTCGAAGTAGAGATTCGTTCGTACGACGTTGATCCAGAACCACATCCGCGCATCACAGTGATCCAAGCGTTGCCGAAGAGTGATCGCTCGGAGCGCACCATCGAGGTGCTGACCGAAGTGGGCGTTGATCGCATCGTGCCGTGGTCGGCATCACGATGTGTGACTCAGTGGAAGGACAGCAAAGGTCGCGATAAGTGGGTAGCCACGGCTCGTGAGTCCGCCAAGCAGTCGCGTCGGTCGAGGTTCCCCGAGATCGGTGCACTCGCCAGCACCAAGGCACTTCTGCAACTCATCGCTGAGAGTTCATGTGTTCTCGTCCTCCATGAGTCTGGGTCTGTCGCCCTCGCCGACATCGACATCCCGCAGGTAGGTGACATCGCGCTAGTGGTCGGCCCTGAAGGTGGCATCTCGGCCGAGGAGCTCGAAGCGATGGTGGCTGCTGGCGGCGTGCCCACGCGCATGGGTCCCACCGTGCTTCGTACGTCCACCGCGGGGGCCGTAGCCGCAGGTGTGGTCCTGTCCCGTAGCGGTCGGTGGCAGGATCTGACCCCATGAGTTGCCTTTTCTGCCGCATCGCTTCGGGCGAGATCCCCGCCGACATTGTCTGGCAGGACGACGCCTTGATCGCGTTTCGCGATATTGCCCCACAAGCACCGACGCACATCCTCCTGATCACGCGTGACCACCACGTGACGGTGGGCGAACTTGCCACCGCCGACCCCGCGCTGGCCGCCACCTTCATGTCCGCTGTGGCTGCCGTGGCTGCCCAAGAGGGGCTGAGCGATTATCGCCTCGTATTCAACAGCGGGGCCGAGGCCGGCCAATCGGTCTTCCATGTTCACGGCCATCTTCTTGCGGGCCGGCCACTTTCCTGGCCGCCCGGATAGACTGCCCCACATATGACAGCCAGCGCCGAGATCCACGCCACGATCGTCGTGCCCGCATCGCAGCCGATGGTCGCTTTGCTGGGATCCAATGACGAGTTCCTTCGCATTATCGAAGGTGCCTTCCCCGGAGCCGACATCCTCGCGCGCGGCAACGAGTTGCGCCTCAGCGGCGACGCAGCCTCAGTCAGCATGGTTGAGCTGCTCTTCGCCGAGATGCTCGCGGTCTTGCGTACTAGTCAGCAATTGACGGTCGAGTCAGTTGAGCGCAGCATCGCGCTCCTGCGCACGGGAGCGCGTCCCAGTGACGTACTCAACTCCAACATCCTCTCCTCTCGCGGCCGCACGATCCGTGCCAAGACGCTCAATCAAAAGCGCTATGTCGATGCCATCGACACACACACCATCACTTTTGGCATTGGCCCCGCGGGCACCGGCAAGACCTACCTCGCGGTCGCGATGGCTGTTCAAGCACTTCAGAGCAAGCGCATCTCGCGGATCGTCCTGACTCGTCCCGCGGTTGAGGCCGGTGAGCGACTCGGCTTCTTGCCAGGCACGCTCAGCGAGAAGATCGATCCGTACTTGCGTCCTTTGTATGACGCATTGCACGACATGCTCGACCGCGACTCGATCCCGCGTCTGATGACATCTGGGGTCATCGAAGTCGCTCCGCTTGCCTACATGCGTGGCCGCACTCTCAATGATGCGTTCATCATTCTCGATGAGGCACAAAACACGACCGCTGAGCAGATGAAGATGTTCCTCACCCGGCTCGGCTTTGGATCCACGATGGTCGTGACAGGCGATGTGACGCAAGTTGATCTCCCAGGGGGCACTATGAGTGGCTTGCGGGTCGTGCAAGAAATTCTGGAAGATGTCGATGATGTGGCCTTCTGTCGTCTCGATTCCCAAGACGTAGTCAGACACAAACTTGTGGGTCGCATCGTTGAGGCCTACGGTCGCTATGACGAGCTCAATCCTCGGCGGGTGTGAATTGACCGTCGAAATCGACAATTCCAGTGGCGACTCCGTCGACATCAATGCTTTACAGGCGCAGGCAGAGTTTCTGATCGCGGCCCTGAGTCTTCATCCGGAGTGTGAGTTGTCCATTGCGATAGTGGACGCTGAGCGCATGACAGAGCTTCATGTGGAGTGGATGGATGAGCCCGGACCCACCGATGTCTTGAGTTTTCCGATGGACGAACTCATCGAAGGCGAAGTAGAGCCTGGCGTCCTTGGTGACATCGTGCTGTGCCCCGCTGTGGTTGCCGATCAGGCGCAAGCGGCCGGTCACTCCGTGCAAGCCGAATTCGAACTCCTGCTCACCCACGGCATGCTCCACCTACTCGGCCATGATCACGCCGACGAAGAGGAGCATCGGGTGATGTTCGCCCGTCAGGATCAACTATTAGCGGCTTGGCGTGAGAGCCGATGACGAGTGCGCTGTGGTGGCTTCTTCTTCTCGCTGTTGTGCTTGCCTTAATCGCTGGCTTGCTGGTTAGTGCGGAGACAGCACTTCAGCGTGTCTCGCAAGCACGCGTCGAGGAAATGGAACGCGACGAGGTTCGTGGAGCGACGCGATTGCTGGTAGTGCTCAATGATCGGGCGCGCTACATCAACGTGTTGCTCTTCATGTCCACCCTCGCTTCAGTGTCCGCCACGGTCGTGCTGACAATCGTCTTCCTCCAAGTGATTTCGACGACCGAGTGGCTGGCGGCTGTGGTCACGATCCTGATTTCAGTTGTCGTGTCGTACGTGGCTATTGGTGTTGCTCCACGCACGTTGGGGCGTCAAAACGCGGATCGCATCGCGTTGCGAGCCGCTGGCCCCGCGCGGTTCCTCGCGATGATTCTTGGACCGATAACAACTCTTCTGATCCTGCTGGGCAACGCACTCACACCCGGCAAGGGCTATCGCGAAGGGCCCTTTGAGACCCAACTTGAATTACGTGAGCTTGTCGATCTAGCTGAGGCCGACTCGGTCATTGAAGACGAAGAGCGTCAGATGATTCAGTCGGTCTTCGAACTTGGCGAGACGATCGCGCGCGAGGTGATGGTGCCGCGCACGGAGATGGTCTTCATTGATCGCGACCGCAATCTTCGCCAGGCGCTAAGTCTCGGACTGCGTTCCGGCTACTCCCGCATCCCTGTGATCGGTGAGAATCACGACGACATCGTCGGGGTCGTCTACCTCAAGGACGTCATGCACCGCGTTTTTGATGAGCGAGATGCGGAACAAGCCGAGACCGTCGCGTCCTTGATGCGCCCGGCCGTTTTCGTGCCCGATACGAAGCAGGTTGATGAGCTACTGCGCGAAATGCAAGCCGCACGTGTCCACCTCGTCATGGTGGTAGATGAATACGGCGGCACGGCTGGACTGGTGACAATCGAAGACATCCTCGAGGAGATCGTCGGGGAGATCGCTGATGAGCACGACACAGAAGCGCCAGAGGTGTCTGAGATCTCCGAGGGAGCATTTCGGGTGAGTTCGCGCATGGACGTCGATGATTTTGCCGAACTCGTAGACATTGACGTTGTCGGCGCCGATGAGGGCGTCGAGACGGTCCTCGGTCTCATGGCGAAACGTTTGGGTCGCGTGCCTATCCCAGGCGCGCGTGTGGAGGTCGAAGGATGGCTTCTGGTCGCAGAGCATGGCGCCGGACGGCGCAACCGCATCGCAACCGTACTTGCCACTCGGATCCCACCGGAGGTCGACAATGACTGAACTCAGCGTTGAGGATGCGAAGTTGGTGACTCTGGCTCGTGGCTCTCGTGCCCGGATCTCGGCAGCAGCCGGAGCAGCCGTGCGCGATGAAGTAGGTCGCTCCTACACGGCTGCTGATGTCACGCTGGCAACCGGTCTGGTCCCGGCCCTCACCTTGGCCGTCGCTTCTGCTGTTGCTGCTGGCGCGAAGTCGCTTGAGGCCGCCGTCTACCTCGGTGATGGCGAACCTGATGATGCTGTCCTTTGTGGTCTTGGCAACGTTCGCCTGCTCACGTGCGCAGTCGATGGCACGGTGCGCAGCGATCGGCATGTGAATGGCTGAATACCGCTCTGGATTCGCATGCTTGGTAGGTCGCCCCAACGCCGGCAAGTCCACCTTGCTCAACGCGCTAGTTGGTTCCTCGGTTGCGATCACGTCCAACCGTCCGCAGACCACCCGACACGCGATCCGCGGAATCATCAGCCGACCCGACGGTCAACTCATCGTTGTGGACACACCCGGTCTGCATCGGCCCCGCACCACTTTGGGGGAGCGGCTCAACGACATCGTGCGCTCCACCTGGGCTGAAGTTGACGTCATCGCGTTATGCATCGCCGCTGACGCCCCGATCGGTCCCGGTGACCGGTTTATGGTCGAAGAATTGAAAACCAATCGCCGCCCACGAATCGCCCTAATCACCAAGGCCGATCTGGTGCCCCCGAAGGTCATGATCGAACGTCTCACCGAGATCTCCGAGCTTGCCACCACTCTGGGCTTCGAATGGGCCGAGATCGCCCCGGTGAGTGCGCTGTCGGGATTCCAAGTCGATCTCGTTCGCGATCTATTCCTCTCCCACCTGCCCGAAGGCCCACGTCTCTACCCTGACGACGACGTGACCGACGAGCCCGAACTCATTCTCGTCGCCGAACTCATCCGCGAGGCGGCCCTCGAAGGCCTTGACGATGAGTTGCCGCACTCCCTTGCCGTCGTTGTCGAAGAGATGACCCTGCGCGCCGATCGCCCCGAAGATCGACCGCTCCTGGACATCTACGCCCAAGTATTCGTGGAGCGCGATTCGCAGAAGTCGATCATCATCGGCAAAGGTGGAGAGGGGCTCAAGCGCATCGGCACCCAAGCGCGTCGCCGCATCGAGGCCCTACTCGGCACTCCGGTGTATTTGGATCTGCGCGTAAAGGTCGCCAAAAATTGGCAGCGCGATCCCAAGCAATTGCGTCGCCTCGGCTTCTAATCTCTAGGCGCTGAAGCACTTCTGGAGGGGACGTAAAGGCCGAAGGACTAAATCCTGTTAAGGATTTACGTCCGGCAGGCCCAAGTCCCCGGAAGAAGTGAGGCAGCGCCGTCATGTTGTATGCGGTGAGAAACATAAAGGAGCCATTCCAAAGAATTATTCATAATGCGTGTTGAAATACTTGCAATTGTCAGTACCCCGTTATAGGTTTTCACTATCAACTTCGAGTAACCGACCTTAAGTAGTTCTTGCACTTGAGTGTTCGTAACGAAGACTGATTGCGGTAGAGCAGGCATAGGCCCTGACATTCCTGTCGGACTTTTCACAAAGGCCTGCTCATGTCTGTTTCTCCTGCTGCATCCGTGGCGCCGAGCTCTGTGCTCGCGTTGCGTGAGCGCGTGCATGCGCGGGGTGGACTCATTCTGGAGGCCGAGATTGATCTGCTGCGGGCGCAGGGTCCTGGCGGTGCGGTGGGCTATGTGCTTGAAGGTGTGTTCGGTGATCATCCTGACTTGAGTGCCGCGTTGAGGCTGCAACTGGTGCAGCTGTGGCAACGTCAAGGCGCATGGGTCGAGGCGCATGAGTTGGCCCAGACACGGGCGTTCGAGCAACAGGCGCTTGCTGATGCGCCCCGAGATGCCTTCGATGCCGTACGCGGGAGCATCGCAGCCGAACTCGGCCTCATGACCGGGTCAGGTGCTGGCTTCGCCCACAGCCGATTGGAGGCTGCTCGACTTGTTAGTCCGACTGGGTTGCTGGCCGAGACGCACCAATGTTTGTTGCGTGGGTGGATCACTTCATCCATAGCTCGGATGCTGGCTGATGCGGCCGGTGACCTCATCGACGGTCTTGGGAGCAAAGCCACTCTGGAACAGATGAAGGCCGTGACAGAGCAACTGCAGGCGAGGGTTCTCTTCACGTCGATCAAGGACATTGATCCGGCCACGGGCATCGGCATCCCGCGTGCTTATGCCAGTGCCCGTGACGCGATAAACCGTGCGGTCAACCGCATCGACCCAGATCGGGCCGCCCGCCGCAAAGCCCGCGCTCACCACGAACGAGGTGTGTTCTTTAGGCCCCTGCCCGATGAGGGACTAGCGATCATCACGGCCACATTGCCCATTGCAGACGCCACCGAGATGTTTGAGCACCTCAGCGATTTGGCGCAGTCTCTGCACGACGAGACTCCAGACGGCCCAACAGTCGCCCAACTTCGCGCCGACATTCTCGTGTCAGCAGTCTGTCGCGCAGTCGATCTACTTCGCGACGGCAAGTCTCTGCCAGAGCGACCCACGTGGCGAGTGGGGCTGGTCATGGACCTCGCCACCCTCATGGCACTTCGCGAGGGCAAGAGCGAACTACCCGGCATCGGCGAGATCGACCCTGAGTTGGCCCGCATCCTTGCTGAAGACGCCCAATGGCAGACCTTCATTCACTCGCCACTCACTGGTGAAATCCTCGACCAAGGTTCCGCGACATACCGGCCAAGCGAAAAGCTGCGCAACTTCATTCGTGCTCGAGACCCACATTGCACATTCCCCGGTTGTCGAAAGCGAAGTCACCGATGTCAACTCGACCACATAACGCCATTCCCGACTGGGCCAACAACTCGGGCCAATCTGCACCCGTTATGTCAACATCACCACAATCTCAAGACCCACGCCCAGTGGCAGGCCGAACGAGATCACGAATTAGGCACAACTACGTGGACGTCACCGCATGGAGTCGCAGTGATTGCAGACGATCCGCCGCCGTTCTAGGCTGATTCGTCAGACTTTTTGGGTTTCTTCTGGGGGTCACCAAATCCACCCGAGGCACTTCGCTCTGCAAGATCAGGTGCGAGTTCATACCGATGGACGTACGTCTCGATGATCGCCAACACGATGGCGACTAAGGGGATGCCGATGAGCGCGCCAATGGGCCCGAAGAAGGCT
>CAINMH010000088.1 GCA_903850745.1 uncultured bacterium | reverse complement strand
GCTCACCTCGATGTGCCGCCCGTGGGAAGCAGTTGTGTGTGCTGCTTCGGCGCACGTCAACTCCGACGAAGGTGGCGCGCCAGAAAAGGTGGCTGGCCTAAAGTTGTGGACCGTCCCCACTCCTGACGGCAAGTTGACGCCAGAGCTACTCGACACTCAGGCCTTCGGATTTGGCAACGTCCATCGCGCGCAGCCACGTGTTGTCACTGTCACTCAATCCACCGAACTCGGCACTGTCTACAGCGTTGATGAACTCAAGCACTTGGTGTCTCATGCACATTCGCTGGGAATGCTTGTGCACCTCGATGGTGCCCGCATCTCCAATGCCGCAGCATCGTTAGGTCGTTCATTCAAAGAGTTCACGACTGACATCGGAATTGACGCAGTGAGTTTTGGGGCCACTAAGAATGGCACCATGGGTGCGGAAGCGGTTATCAGTTTGCGCCCCGAGTTGACTGAGGCAATCCCCTTCGTCAGAAAAACCAACATGCAACTCGCAAGCAAGATGCGGTTCATCAGTGCACAACTGGTTGCACTGCTCAGTGACGACCTGTGGTTGCGCAATGCCGGTCACGCTAATGCGATGGCCCAGCGTCTGAGTGAGGGTGTCCGTCAGATCTCGGGTGTGCAGGTGGTCCGCCCCGTCCAGGCGAATGCAATCTTCGCAATCCTTCCCGCTGACGTAACCACCCGACTACAGGATCGATTCCACTTCTATACGTGGGATCACATCACCGGCGAGGTCCGATGGATGTGCGCCTGGGACACCACCGAAGCTGATGTCGATGAATTCGTGGCCGCAATCGCTGAGGAGATGGCGCGCTAAGCAAGCATCTTGCGAGCTGATTACACGTCGTACTCATAGGGGCAGTGTCGACACCCTCGCGTACAGCAGGTCTCGCGCCCGGCGAGAAAAACGGCTGTCATGACGAAAAATCCGGTGCTGGGATCGAGGTAGCCGCTTTCTCCCGCCGCCACCGCACCCGCATGTCGTCGCATTATCTCTTCGTACAGAGGATTCTCGACGCTCAGACGACTCGGGCGCGGGAGCAGCCAGTCGCGATCATCAAGTTGGTCCACAACTCGACATTACGGGCTGTACCACAGCAGGGCCAATGCAGATAGCCTTCGTCCCGTGGCGGGAAACTTGCGTTCGGTTCTTGCGAGCCGTGACTTCCGCAAGCTGTACGGCGTACGCCTCATTGGCCAGTTCGGTGACGGAATGGTCCAGGCAGCACTCGCGACCTTCGTATTGTTTTCTCCTGAGCGTGAGCCTGACGCAGTTCGCATCGCGTTAGCCTTCACGATTCTTTTTCTGCCCTACTCGATTGTAGGTCCGTTTGCTGGCGTGTTCCTTGATCGTTGGCGTCGCAGACAGGTGCTGGTCTATGCCAATCTCGTCCGCGCTGGACTCATAATCTTGCTCGCGTACATCACGTGGCTGGGCCATGATGGCCTCGATCTGGGGATTGTTGTCCTAGTTTCCTTAGGGATAGGCAGATTCATCCTGGCTGGACTCTCCGCTTCATTGCCACATGTCGTTACCGGCCAGCAACTCATCACAGCCAATGCACTCGCTCCCACTTCCGGCACGATCGCATCTGCGGTGGGCGCCGGTGCAGGACTCGGAATTCGCGCTCTTGCTGGCGGTAGTGACATCGGTGCAGTGGCTGTCCTCGTTGTCGCTCTGGGGTGCTACCTAGTTGCGAGTGCGCTCTCAAGTCGCATGGGGCGCAATCTGCTAGGTCCGTCGGGTACGCGACCTGCCGAAACACTCAAGGGCGTTCTACTCGGCCTCGTTGACGGAGCACGTTCACTTCACACCCATGGTGCAGCGGGCCGCGCTATCGCTGTGGTCTTCCTTCATCGAATGACTTTTGGGGCACTCACCGTGGTGGCCCTACTTCTGCTCCGGAACACCTTCAACTCACCCAATGATCCCGACGCCGCACTGACACAATTCGCGATCGTTACTGCCGCGGCCGCCACAGGAGGGCTTCTTGGCGCAGTGTGCGCGCCCAGTGCAAGTCGTCGGTTCGGGATTCCCCGCTGGACCTCAGCTGTCTTGATTCAGGCCGCGATACTCACACCCCTCGGCATCCTTATTGGGGCTTATGCAGTGAGTATGCCCGGACTCTTGCTTGCGGCGTTGTCGCTGGGCTTTGCCGGACAAAGCGTGAAGGTCATGTCTGACACCGTGGTCCAACGCGATATCCCCGACGACCATCTGGGACGAGTCTTCGCACTTTTCGACATGATCGTCAATGTCGGGCTCGTACTTGGCATCTCGGCTATTGCATTTACGACCCCAAGTAGCGGGGTTGCCCCTATTTCCACTGTGCTTGTTGGCGTTCTGCTCGCTGGCACCGCAGTTTGGTACGTAAGGAGGCGCTAAGCCCCGGCGCTCTGGCGTAAGGTTCAGCCCATGACAACTGAGGCTGTTACTGCACCTGCCCGTACTCGCACCCCTGGCGCAAAGTGGCGCAGCTTCCTCGCCGCCTTCCTTGTGATCGTGGCCTTCATCCTGACTCCGATCGGCATCGTGGGCTACTGGGCAAAACAGACACTCACCGACACACAGCAGTACATCAACACCGTCGGACCCATCGGCGAGGATCCGGCTACAAAAGCGGCTCTCGCAGACTTCATCACTCAAAAGATCGATGAGAACGTCAACCCCGAGAAACTCGTCGACGAGATTTTTGGTGACCTCATTGTGGAGTACCCCAGACTTGAAATGCTCGTACCTGTCATCAGTGGAGCGATTGACTCAGTTGTAGCCAATGCCGTCAATGGCGTTATTCAGTCCGAGCAGTTTGACAAGTTGTGGCGGGCCGTAAATCTCACTGCACAACAGGCCTTCATCAAGATCCTTGAAGGTGACTCGACTGGGCCAATTCAGATGCAAGGAGATCAAGTCGTTCTCAATGTGCAAGTCATTCTTGATGCGGTCAAGCAGGCACTCAATGACCGCGGCTGGGGCTTCGTTGCCAATTTCGTCCCTGATTCCAACGCCACTATCGTGATTTTGAATGCACCACAGTTGGCGCAAGTACAGACGATTTACGAAATTACTTCACCCGTCATGCAGTGGCTGATTTTTGTAATTGTTGCTCTGTTCGTTCTCGCAGCGGTCCTCTCTCGACGTCGCCAACGAATGGTCGTTTGGATCGGTGCCCTTCTCGTCTTCTGGTCCGCTCTGCTTTCCGTCGCCCTCTCCATTGGCGAAAACGTCTTCGTCGACCAACTCGCTGGCACACCATTTGGTCCAGCATCCAACGTGTTCTACACAACTCTCTTTAGTTATCTGGCCAACTCCGTATGGAGCCTCTTGCTCGTCGGCATCGGCATGATCATCGTCGGCTTCTACCTCGGTCGTACTGGAGCCGCACGACAACTCCGCGTCGGAACAAAGCGCGCCACAGAATCACTTGCGAGCAATTTCCCCAATGGTCCACTGACGAGCGTGGGCGTCTGGCTGCAAAAGCACGGTCGCTGGGTGCGCGGTGTGATTGCCGGGCTTTTGTTCGTCGCAATCCTCCTCGGTGGGCAGATGACCGTAACCCGAACGCTGCTGTGGACACTTCTCGCACTGGTGGTTCTGCTCATCGTCGAAGTAATCGAGGCGATTCCATCGTCTCGACGAGAGGATTCGACAGAGACAAGTATTTCCGCCTAACTTCGGGTCGACCACCAGTCGCGGAGTTCAGCCTCAGCAACGGCCGAATCTAGCGGACCGCGATCAAGTCGTAGTTCGAGCAAGAAGCGGTACGCCTCGCCCACTGCTGGTCCAGCCGGGATGTTGAGGATGCGCATGATGTCTGCTCCATCGAGATCGGGACGGATTGCCGCAAGCTCCTCTTCAGCCGCCAGCACCTCAATGCGCTCCTCTAGGGAGTCGTAGGTGCGCTGCAGCATCGCTGCTCGCTTGGCATTGCGCGTTGTGCAGTCGGCACGTGTCAGCTTGTGAAGACGCACTAGCAAGTCTCCAGCGTCTCGTACATAGCGCCGTACGGCAGAGTCGGTCCATTCACCCGAGCCGTAACCATGAAATCGCAGGTGCAGTTCGGTCAGGCGTGAAATTTGCTCAATCTCATCATTGGAGAAGCGCAATGCTGTCAATCTTTTGCGCACCATCCGAGCACCCACTACCTCGTGGTGATGAAAAGACACGCCGCCACCATCTTCAAACCGGCGAGTACGCGGCTTACCGATGTCATGAAGGAGCGCAGCCATTCTCAAAATCAAGTCAGGTTCAGAAGTAGGCATGTGCGTAGTCTCCAGCGCTATTGCCTGTTCGAGGACAACAATGGAATGTTCGTACACGTCCTTGTGTCGGTGATGCTCATCTAGCTCGAGTTGCAATGCCGGCAATTCGGGCACGACGTGTGCTGCAACCCCTGTGTCGACCAGCAAGGTGAGCCCGGTGCGCGGGCTGGGCGACATAACTAGTCGAACGAGTTCTTCACGTACGCGCTCCGCCGACACAATCGTGATTCGCTCGGCCATCGCTGTCATTGCTGCGACAACTTCCTCAGCGACCATGAAATCTAGTTGAGATGCGAACCGCGCTGCACGCATCATGCGCAATGGATCGTCGCTAAACGACTGCTCCGGAGTCGATGGCGTCCGTAATAAGCGCGCAGCAAGGTCATTGACTCCGCCGAATGGATCGACGAACTCCATCTCCGGCAATCGCAGCGCCATGGAATTCACCGTGAAGTCTCGCCGGCCCAAGTCACCAATAAGGGAAGACCCAAACGTGACCTCGGGCTTTCGAGAATCCGGGTCGTATTCCTCTGAGCGATAGGTCGTGATCTCGAGGATGTGATCGCCTTTGCGACACCCGACCGTGCCGAATCGAATGCCGACATCCCAGACAGTGTCCGCCCAGCCCTCGAGAAGTCGCAGAATATCCGGCGGCTGGGCACTGGTCGTCAGATCCAGATCGCCGCGCTTGACCCGACCAAGCAGGACGTCTCTCACAGGGCCACCCACGAGCGCGATCTCAAAACCAGCCGTACGAAACCGCTCGCCAAGGTCGGAGAGCAGTTCGGAGACATCAGGAGCAAGGACAGGCACGGCGACTCAGACTAGTGCGCTTGGGGCCAGATCACTCGCGCCGCGGCCGGGCATGAGCCCCAGTTGTAGTTATTCTGGCAAGCATGACTTCCTCCCGCCGCCTCCAACGGGTGGAGGAGACGAGTGCTGGCGGTCTAGTGCTCGACCGAGGCGCAGATATCCCCTTAGCGGCCCTCATTGGGCGTCGAGACCGGCGTGGCCGACTCCTATGGTCTCTCCCCAAGGGGCACATCGAGGCAGGGGAGAGCACAGAGGACGCCGCGGTTCGTGAGGTTGAGGAAGAAACGGGCATAAGGGGACGGCTTCTGGCGCCATTGGGCACGATTGACTTCTGGTTCGTGGCTGATGGACGTCGGATTCATAAGACGGTGCACCACTTCCTCATGGAGGCGTCCGGTGGTGTCCTGTCCGACGCTGACGCTGAAGTCTCTGAGGTGGCGTGGGTACCCCTCAATGAGGTAACTCGGCGACTTGCCTATGCCGACGAGCGCCGCCTCGTCGACCGGGTCCCTGAATTATTGGCTGACGCCGGCTGATGAGGCGGTCGCTGGCGCTGTGCGCAGCTGCCCTCACTCTGCTGGGACTCGCAAGTGCCCTAGGGGGAGTTCCAGCGACAGCTTCACTAGGTGCGGCTCCTACGGCTGACACCCCCGATCCAGTTCGTGTCACCCTTACTCGTTTGAGCCCCTCGATCCTCACGGAGAAGGGCACCCTCATCATCGCCGGCAATGTCGCCAATGCGTCTTTCACTGAATTTGACGACGTAATGGTCCAGCTGCGGTTGTCGTACGGTCCATTGGCGAATCGGGCACAACTGGGCCGAGTTACCGCGGGCAATCCATCCTGGGACGGCGACGTTGTCTATGGCTCGACGGTAAACGTTGCAGCCGTACTCGGAGTCGGCGGACGTGCACCATTTCGTATTGAGTTGCCTGCCAGCTCGCTGCCTGTGAGCTCCGCGGGTGCATACGCGCTGGGTGTCGAAGTGGTCGCCAGTGACGGCACAAACTACGACCGCCGCGGAATGGCACGCACGTTGTTGCCGTGGATGCCTACCTCCCAACAACTCAGTCCTACCCGACTCGCATGGGTATGGCCCTTGGCTGACTCCCCTGCGCGCGACGAGCGCGGTGTGCTTCTCAGTGACATAACACCGGAGGAAATCTCTCCGGGGGGTCGCCTGCGCAATCTCGTCGAGATTGGCACCAAGTACTCCACCGATGTCACCTGGATCGCCGATCCCGCACTTCTCCAAACAGTCAAGGCGATGACAGAGGGCTACCTCGTGGACATTGACGGCAACGTTGAGCCAGGCACTCGGTCGGGGCAGGCCAAAGCGTGGATCACATCGCTCAACGATGCGACCGCACAGGGAACCCAATCCAGTGTGTGGACGCTGCCCTACGCAGATGTCGACGCTGGTGGCTTGCATCGCAATGGACTGGATCGAGATCTAGTTCGCGCGATAACGACTGCGAATCGAACTTCGAGTGACGCCCTCGGCCACATCCCCCAGGGCGGACTTGCCTGGGCACCTAGTGGAGGGTTCGACCCGGGAACCATCGAAGTCCTTGCAGGCAGTGGCGTACAGGTCGTTGTGATGCGCGATTCCGCCTTGCCCGCTAGCGATTCAGCAATAACGCCTTCCGGATCTGCCGAACTAAACACCGCTGATGGACCACTTCGAGCAATACTGCTCGACACGGGACTGCGTGAATCACTCTCGATGCGACAACAGACATCGACTCAAATTCTCCTTGCCCGCCAGCGATTCCTTGCCGAACTCGCCTTCGTCGCAATGGAAGCACCTGACATTCCCCGCACCCTCATTGCCGGTCCATCGAGTCCCCGCTGGGATTCCTCCGGCGCCTTGCTGCGCGACCTCCTGCGAGTCGTACACACCACTTCGTGGATTGACCCGGTGCCTCTCGATGAAGTCCTCGCGGATGCGCCTAGTGCCATTCCTCGTACAACCGCACCCTATGTAGGTAAATCTCTGGAACTGCCCGCTTACTACTTCAGTCGCATAAAGCAGGCACAGGACACACTCGCAAGTTTGTCGACTGTGCTCGCAGATCCGACATCTCTCACCGAACCTGCCTTGGCCACTTTGCTGCGTGCTGAGTCCATGGCATGGACTTTCCGCATCAACGACGGCGAAGCACTCATCGACTCAGTTGATTCAGCACTCAACAACACCCAGAACTCCATCCGCGTAATCGGCCGCAATGACGTGATCTTGAGTGGAGACACCGGAAGCATCCCGGTGACGATCGCCAACGATCTCGACCAGCAAGTAACCGTGGGGCTCCGTCTACTCGGCACTCCCTCAGCCAGACTAGTTGCGGAAACAGTGACCGACATTGTGATTGAGCCGGGAAAACGAGCAAGTGTTGTGGTTCCCGTTCGCGTGGTAGGTAGTGACGCTGTGCAAGTGTCGGTTCAATTACTTGATGGCAACGACACTCAGTTCGGCGTATCGTCAGCCATGCAATTGAAGACAACCGCCTACTCAAGGGCTGCGCGCTGGTTCACGGTCGGTGCTGCTGTTCTTCTCGCACTCATGGTGCTGTTCGATATCTACCGACGGGTGCGCCAGCGCCGGCGGAAAAGTGCTTCTGCACTTGAAACAGGATCGGTGATCAATTCGTGACCGAAAACCAGTCCGAGGGTCCAAGTGTCACGAACGCGGGGCTTTTGTCATCCAGCGCGATCATGGCAGCGGGGACCGTCGCCTCACGCGTAACAGGTGTCATGCGCGACATCGCGATGACGGCAGCACTGGGCTTTTATCTCGTATCCGATGCATTTTCATTGGGAAACACGTTGCCCAACATCATCTACATCCTCGTCATCGGTGGCGCACTCAACGCGATCTTTATTCCACAACTCGTACGACGAATGAAAGACGACGCAGACAATGGTCGGGCCTATGCAGATCGCCTGCTGACAATCACCTTCCTCTCACTCTTGGTGCTGTCCGTCGCGGCCGTTCTACTCGCGCCGTGGATTGTGGACTTGTATTCCACCGCACAGTACGGATCAGACCAACGCGAACTAGCAACAGCGTTTGCGCGGCTATGCCTGCCGCAGATCTTCTTCTATGGCGCATTTGCCTTACTCAGTCAGGTACTTAACTCGCGCGGCAAGTTCGGCGCACCCATGTTTGCCCCGATCATCGCCAATGTCATCGCCATAGCGACGTTCGTGACGTTCATCGTCATCGCCGGCACCACAGCGGCCGCAGATGGACAACTTTCCTCCGACCAAGTCCTGCTGCTTGGTCTTGGCACAACAATCGGGGTTGCCCTGCAGGCACTTGTGCTCATCCCCGTCCTCTGGAAAGCAGGGTACGTGTGGCGGCCACGCTTTGACTGGCGAGGACATGGTCTTGGAAAGGCCGGCACCCTCGCGATCTGGACACTCGGACTCGTGGTGGTCAACCAAGCGGGCTACGTCGTCATCACCCGTCTAGCGACACTGGCGAATGTCAGCGCTACGGATGCGGGCACGGTTGCGGCAGGTTTAACGACCTACCAAAAAGCCAACCTGATCTTCATGCTCCCGCAGAGTGTGATCACGATTTCCATCGTTACTGCGATGCTTCCTTCGCTAAGTCGCATCGCACATAGTGGCCAAATGGAGCAGGTCGGTCGCGATATCACCAGCACGATGCGACTCGTTGCATCCTTTATCGTGCCGATTGGCGTGATTCTGATGGTCATTGGTCCGGGTATTGCCGTCTTGCTCTTCGGATATGGCGCAGCAACAACAGCCCAGGCGGCGTTGATGGGTTCGATTGTGTCGGTGTTCATGGTTGGTCTACTGCCATTCAGTCTTTGGTACGTCGTGCTCCGCGGGTTCTACGCGCTTGAAGATACGAAGACACCGTTTTGGATCAGTGTTGCATTCAACGTGGCCACTCTCGTGGTGGCGATTCCCTTGTTCTACTCAACTACCGGTGGCGTACAGATTGCGATGCTGGCGCTCGGATATGTGGTCGGTTTCTGGGTGGCATTTGTTCTTGCCTGGTTCCTTCTCGCGCGCAAGCTTCGCAAGCGTGGAGCTGGCTGGAAGTCACTCTCCATAGGCAGCACCGTGAGGTCATTGCTTCGGATGGTGCTGGCCGGCACCATTGCGCTACTTATTATGGCCATCGCTCAATACCTGCTTATCAATTTCTTGTTCGGTAACGCTACGCACTTCGCAGTGTTCATCAACGTGATTGTGGTCGTGGCAGTGGGGAGTGGCACCTACCTACTACTCGCCCGCATTTTGCGCATCACCGAGGTGTCTGAGTCTTTGGCTTTAGTTACCGGACGAATTCGACGTCTGCGTCGTAAGCCAGTGGCCAGTTGAACACCGCTTCCGGGGCCCACACTGCTTAGGCTTGGGTAGTGACGTCATCCATCCCGCTTCACGCAGGGCGCTACTCCTTGGAGCATCTCGTGTCGCGCTCCCAGGGAGTGACGTTGTGGCGCGGCGAAGACCCCGCGCTCGGGCGCCCGGTTGCAATAACTGTCATTGCCGCTGATGACCCCCGTGCCGATATCGTGGCCACTGCCGCGCGTGACGCGGCCAGCCTCGAAGCTCGAGCCCTCGTCCGAATTCTTGACGTCGTGACGACCCCCGAGCACGTCATGATCGTGTGCGAATGGGTTTCGGGCCGCACGCTTGCCGATACCTACGAGAGCCGCGATGGCGAACCGCTCGGTGTCGAGGCAGCCGCACGTGTGGCAGTTCACGTCGCCTCAGCTCTCGCTGACGTGCACGCCACCGGCCGCACTCATGGTCGACTGCGTCCATCCAGCGTCCTGATGACGCAGGACGACGAGGTCAGAGTGCGTGGAGTGGGGATTGACGCAGCACTATGGGGTACCTCAGCAGATGGCATCGCCGCCGACATTCACGGAGTGGGCTCGTTGCTCTATGCAGGTCTC
>CAINMH010000087.1 GCA_903850745.1 uncultured bacterium | reverse complement strand
CTCGTCGACGGCCAGCGCGCCTACTCGTGCACGCGCCTCCTTGCCGGACTCTCGGGCATGGATTCAGCCACCGCCGGCCAGCCTCTCGTCGACTGGGCGCGGCGCGAATGGCTCACGAACACCCCGGCTTGGCTCGATGCGTACCCCTCGTTCCTCACCATGCCCGACTCGGTGAGGGCGAAGCAGTTGATCCTGCTCGATGTCAACAACCAGGTGGTGGGTCTCGAGAGCGTCCAGTCGCTCATGGACAAGTACAAGCCCCAGTGGGCCGAGTAACCGGAGCATCTCAGCCAGGGCTTGGGTATCGGATTAATGGACTCCTAGGGACTTGAGGCGGTCGCAGTCATCTGTCGTTCCTGAGCAAGCGGTAGTGCCCGCGACCGAGCTGACGGGATGGTCGCTGGCAAAACGAGCGCAGCCACGCTGATGAGCGGAATGATTGGGTAGACGTGCCTACCGAGGTCGACGCCGTCGGACGCCCAGATCCCGAACAGAACGCCGACGATGCTCAGCACGCTGATCGTCAGGCCGGTGATGCCGAGTGCCGTGATTCGTACTTGGCGGCCGGAGAGCATCGCAAGAACTATTCCTGCAATGAGGGAGACGGCGAAGAGGGGCCATGGGTTCCCGTTGGGCAGGATGACGTCGAAGAGCCATTGCGGCAGGGCCGTCTGGTCATTCCAGGAGACGAGGGACAGGTTCGGCATGACTTGCAGGAAGTTGGCGAGGGCCTCCTGCGGGATGGCCAGAGTCCAAGTGACGGCGGAGGTCGCATCGGATTGGAACCATAAGTAGGTCTCTGGGCATGCGTTCAAGAGCGTGCCCTCGAGGGCCAGGGCGTCAGTCCAGGGCGCAGGCCCATCGAGAGCGGCAGGGACGAGGTCGCAGGCGGGCATTCGATCGAGGGCGTATGCGCGAAATGAGTCGGTCTTGTCGACGAGGTTGGCGAGCGCGTAGCGGAACGGCCAGCGGTCATGGTTCATGATCTGCCACACCCTCACGCCGGCAAAGGCCACGAACGGCAGTAGAGCCAGCCCTGTTGCAAGACCAGGCAGTCTGGAGTGTTCTCGACGCGACCACCACACGAGAATCACCAACTGAATCGGGACAATCGCCAGCATGGCCTGCGGTCGAGTCAACGCGAGGAGAGCCATCGCCCCTGTTGTTCCCACGAGTGGCAAGACCTGTCCACGGTGAGCGTCTGCAAGCCACACAATGGAAGCGATCCATAGCGCTGCAGTGGCGAAGGTGAGGCTTTCAGAGGCTAGGGCGAAGTGGCTAGACCAGATGGCCGGCTGTAGTGAAAAAAGAAGCACTGCACCCGCAATGACCCACCCGGTCCAGCGCCCGCGCAGCCGGGAAAGCACGGCAAGGGCAAGGAGCGACCACGCGGTGATGGAAACGAGCACTTGAATGAGCGAAATTGATGTCTCATTATGGGCGATCGCGTACAGGAACGATGTGGCAATCCCGCCATTCAGGGGTTCGAAGATCGCGGGCCAACTGAAGTCTCCGCTGCCAAAATATCTATAGGAGTCGTTGGTCTGCGCCGCCGGCGTCGCTCCCCAAAGAGCAAGACCAAGGACGACGTACCCGGTGATGAGCGCAGTGGCCCCGAACAGTGCACGGCGAGACATGTGAACCCCCAATGGTTGAGTCTGAAACATACCGTGAGCGCCGCCGTCGCTACTGGCGAAGGCAGCGGCTCAGCGGAGTGGACCGCAATTCGCGAGACGCGCTTTCCATCGGAATCGACACCAGCGAGATAGCTGACGTGTATTTCAGTATCCAGATGGCACTGGCTCTGCGAGTGCAATTTGATCGACTCTCCTGCGGCAACGTCCTTCGAAATGAGACGGTAATTCAAGATCCGGAGGTGCAGTGGCCCGCATAGGTTCAGATCAATGCGCAGGCAACGTGGCCCGTCGAAGAACCGCCGAACTGACAGGTCCATGTGCAGATCCTTTTTCTACTACTCCTACTCCAACTTCTGCTGATCGGCATGAGCCCACCGGGCGAGGCGCTTCCGGCTTACGATGGCCATCTGATTTCGGATAAGTAGTGTCGCGAAGTTCGATCACTTCGGCTTACCTTGAGCTGTGATCGATTGCATGTTGTCACTGTCATGTGGCGATCGTGATTGGAAGGGGATTCACCATGCTGAAGCAGACATTCGACACCGTCGCTCATGCGATGTACCTCCAAGTCTCCGAGGCGCCTGTCATGAGCACGGTAGAAGTCACGTCACGGATCTACATCGACCTGGACAAAGACCGACGCCCAGTTGGTGCTGAACTGCTGGGGGTCGAAAGCCAGTTCCCAATCACAATCCCGCAAGCCTTGCTCGACGCATTGGAGACCTACGACTTTCCCATGGAGGCGCGGCTGGCCATGGGAGACGCGAAGTCGATCGGTGGCCGCCGTGCCGTCACGTCAGACTACGCGCAATTGCTCGACGCCTAGCCTTACGTGTGAGGCGGCAAGCGGTTTTCCAGTCGAGGGATTGAGCGGGTTCTGTCAGGGGGTCTGCGTCCGCAGATCGATGACCTTGGCGAACCGCACGCCCTCGCCGGGCACCCGGCACTCCTCGCCCGGCACCTCGACCGTGAGGGTCGCCGGCTGATCCGAGGGGGTGTCAAGGGTGAGCGT
>CAINMH010000086.1 GCA_903850745.1 uncultured bacterium | reverse complement strand
TAAGAGCGAGGAGCAGACAATTTGCCTAGTTGCCCGGGTTCATCGGCTAACGTACCCGCATGAATATCTCTCGCGCCGCCGTCGCGGCCCTCGGTCTCGCCTTCGTCACCACCGCACTTGCCGGTGCAAGCGCACAGGCTGCCCCTGCACCTGTGCCAACAGCGATCAACTATGCCGCGACTATCACCATTGAGTTCAACATGGACGCTCTAGAGCCAGTCGCGACTCCCGGCGAGGTCACGGTCGCCACTGGCGATGTCGTCAAGGTCATCAACAAACTTTCCGAAGGGCCCTCTGACGGCGTGTACATCGCCCTCGTCAATGGAAGCGGAGTGGCGCGAGTTGGTGCAACGAGCTGCACGACGGCCACTGCATGCAAGGTTGGCGACGACTTCCCCAAGAATCCCTTCGCAAACGTCACTGCAGTTGCCGAAGGAACTGTGAAGATCCTCCGATACAACTCTAATGTGGGATCCCGGCCGACGTACCTCGGCCGCATTGTCATCCAACAGGAGAAGACAATCGAGATTAGGGACCGCTCATCGTTGTCGAGTGGGTCTGAGTTGATGATAATTGTCGGAACTACTGTCGGCTTCCGTTCGGGGGCCGAGGTCGTACCGTTTATCAAGCTCGCTGGTCGAGACTCCTTTATCGCTTGGACACACGGGCCTGAGGCCGTGGTCAAAGATAATGGTTCCTTCATATGGAAGCGCGCGAAGTTCAAAAGAGGAACCCACGTCTATTTTCAGTCAGCAAACGGCGACATCAAGAGCAACCGGATCTTCATCAACAGTCGGTAGCCGTCGGCGTGAGTGATTGTGGTGATTCGATCATTGTCGTAGTGGTGGGTCGGAGTGCCACTCGCGTTTTAGTGGGTCGGTGAAGGTTAGCCGGTAGTTGGGGTCTCCGGACAGAGTCCACCCCTTGTCGTGAACAAGATGGTGATGGTGGGAACACAGGCCGACGAGGTTGTCGGTGGTCGTCTTTCCGCCGTTTTGCCAGTATGTGATGTGGTGGACCTCGCGGATTGCGTGTCTGCACCCGGGGAATCTGCATTGGCCGTGGTCTCGGATGGTGATCGCTTTGCGCATCGGCAGGGGGATCACGCGTTCGGGCGCGGAGATTGCGTCGAGGTGACCGCGGGGGTCAAGGATGAGGATCTGACGAACCGCATCACACGCGAGGCGGCGCACGGAAGTCGCGGAGACGGGCGTGATGCGGGTGCCGGTGAGGCTGCTAATCCATCCCGGAGCCGATGCGCCGTGGGCAATGAGGCTCTCGGAGTCGATAGTCACCTGAACGACGGGCCGAGCGCCGCCCACGTCGGGCAGTTTGAAGTCACCTGTCGCAGCTGCAGCAGCGTCGAGGATGTAGGCGAGCGCATCAAGATTGCGCTTGCTGATGGGCTGATCAACCTGCGGAGGAACGTCAGGTGATTCGCCGCGAACAATCGCGTGGCAGCGGTCGCATCTAGCCCACGCATCTCCGCTCACGCCAGGGCAACCATCTTGCGTGCACACATAGGGCACCTCGGCGCCATCGGCAGCGTTAGAAGAATCGGCATTGTTCGCATTCGCGTTGCCCACGCCTACGGGTGGACTTGCGTCTTCGGCTGCACGCCGGCGTAATGCATCACTAGCCGAAGCCAGGGCGCTGATGAGTTGTCGGCCTACCTCCGGTGTCAACAGACCATTGACTGCGACAAAGCCGTCGATCGTGGTCGATACGTGAAGACCGACTTCGCGCCGACGACGCTTAGCCTCCGCGTCGTCCATCGCATCAGGATCAATCTCGTGAAGTTTGGTCATCAGGATGCGCTCAAACGTGCGTGGATCAAGATCACACGCAACCGCAGTCAACTCAGCCTCAATCTGCGTCAACCCCGACGAGCAGCGCGGGAAGCGCGAATGCGCCTCAACCAGCGCGGCCACATGGGCACGTGACACCGACCCGTCACGCCATGCTGCACCCATCACAGGGACAGCCCCAAGCCAGTCACCTGCTTCGAAGGTGCGCTTCACACCAGCAAAGGACTCGTTCGTGCGCGAGCGCAACCACGCCGACGCAGTGCGGAACCCCAACTCCGCGAACGCATTGCCACCACTCACGCGCGCTGCAACCTCGCCACTGATCGCATCAAGACGGCGACGCAACTCCACGAGCTCCACCAGCGTCTCGGCGACCTCAGCGTCAGCGGCCCAACCGAACCCGTCACTGGACACGCTCGCATCGAACTGATCGACCGCGGCACGCAACGACGTACGCGCGACCCCAAGGGGGGAGCGAACATCGGTGAGCGTCATGAGCGGGACTCCTGCGTGGGCAGATGGAGCGAACCAAGGACAGCGCCTTGATTCACCGGCTCGGTGCGGGGAAGTCCCCCGCCCGGGCCGGCCAGGTCGCAACCGACCTGATCACCCTGGCTCGCCGGCGCACCCGCAAGGTCAACCCCGCGCGGTCCCGACTCCACTCACCCGGAGCCCAGAGGCCCGGTGCTTTTCGACTCTTGCTGCCCAGCCCAACAGCTGCGGCCAATCGAGAAGCTCAGTACGTATAGGAGATATTAATAGCACAGGCGTACGACAGTCAAGTCCTTGTGCACAAGTTTTTTGAACAATTCTTCGCGGGCCACACCCGAAGCCGTCGTGCCGGAATAGCTCCTTCGGGGACTTGGGCCTGCCGGACGTAAATCCCTGGCGGGATTTACGTCCTTCGGCCTTTACGTCCCCTGCGGACTATTCCGGCCCACGAGCGAATCAAGCGGCCACCACGCTGTTTGGATTCTAAATGAGTTTGGGCAACCAATCAGATGGGCTTCGCGAGCTCCAGCATCCACGGCATTGTGTGTTCGCCGGGCTGGAGCACGCCGACAATTGCGAGAGCGTCGGGAGTCCAGCGGAACACCGCGTTCTGCTCCCACTCATGCGCGAGCTTCAGGATGAATTCGCCCACCTCGCCAACAACAAGAAACCCAGGTTCGACCCAGTCACTAGTCGCATCGCGCCCAACGGTGTCGTACGGCACGCATCCCGCTTCAACAAGTTGGTCACGCAGCAGATCATGCCGCTCTGCATTCACATGATCGTCAAGCAACACACTGCGCGGATTGCACGCGGTAAGGATCCAAGCCACAGCATCAGGGCTGTAGGGCCAAGCAAAGGAGTCGCTCTCGCCTCCGTCCGCACGGCGCAAGACCGCTTGAGCGCCATTCGGAAGCCAGACGTCCACATGCGTATCGGCATAGGCATCCCACTCGGGCCAAATTCGGTTCACGATCAAATGGTGCCACGCTCTGCCACTTGCCTAGCGGTCAGACTCAGGTCCTGAACGCAAGTAGTCGAAAAGCCCTTGTCGTATCGGCGACTTGAATTTGAGCAGAATTTGCACGACAGAAAGACGCTTCCCCTTGTCATCCGGCATCGATGTCTCCACAGCATCGTGTGGAAGAGCCTCACCCAAGTAATAGTGATCGCTGCCCTCGGCGTCACTCTTCTTTGCAAACACATGAACGACAACTTTACGATTTGCAATAGCTGCGACTTCCGCACTCGCAAGAGATCGATTACTCCGAGAGAACCACCTCATGGAAGTCGGATCAATTAGTTCGTCGCCATACGCTGTGCTGGCTCCCACTTCATTTGACTTATGCAGGGTTACGAAGATCGCACAGACGCCCTTATCCTGATCCGTCTTGTACCCATAGATCGTGGATGCAGTCGCCCTTGACCAACCAAGAATTCGTGCCGCATCTCGACGCGTGTATTGGATTCCAGGGGTGAACGACTTCGTCGTGTCATAACGCTGTCGAGTAAGCGCAATTCCAGTTTGGAGAAGGTCAGAAATAGCGCTTCTCAGAGTCTCAGATTTCTCGTACTCCTCGATGAATTGGGGAGATAGTCGAACTCCGACATCGTTGCGTTCAGCGATTCCACGAAAATAGCGAGTCACATCGGTCTGCGAGTACCCATCCAACGTTAAGGTGTCTACGGCACTTTCGACGTCAATTAATCGATCCGCGATCTCCAAATTCTGGAAGGTTTTGGCTATCCGGTCCCGCGTAACCTCCCGCTCCTTCAGTAGAAGCTCAAGAAGAGCAAATTCCTGAAGTCTTTTCGCCGGGAGTACCTCTTGCGACAGTAGGGAAAGAAATTGGCTTGCAGTCTGCGTGAGTTGGACATCAACTTGCAGGAATGCCTCAACTAGCGCGGGATAATGTGGTTTAGCGGTGGCAAGCACAACCGGATCAACTGAGCCGAACCGGAAGAAGTCCCAGAGCGCGGGAACACCTCCTACGCGATTACTCATAGCGACAACTGCACTCTTGAGCCGTTGCATGCTGTCAAGTTTTGTTTGCGAGATAGATTTGAGAACTCGCGCTCGTGATACTTCATCAAAGTTAACGCTTGAAAGTCCGGGAAGTGCTCCGCTCTCGACAGTTTCGTTCAAGCGCTCCCGAAGAGCCTCGCGATTCAGCGTGTCATCTCCGAAGAGTGCAATTGGGATCAGGAAGTTGCTCGAGTAGTTACCTATAATGTCAATGACTACGAGATAGTCCTTGTCTTGGGCACGACGGAGACCACGACCGAGCTGCTGAACGAAAACTATCGCTGACTGTGTCTGTCGCAGCATCACAACTTGATTGACTGTGGGGATGTCGACCCCCTCATTGAAGATGTCGACAGTGAGAATGTAGTCAAGGTCTCCCTGCTCCAACTCTTTAACTCTTTGCTCACGCAACTCGACTGAATCGGCTCCAGTGAGACTCACTGTCCGTAGCTTTCGACCTCGGCATTCCTGATTATTGAGGAGAGCCGAAAGCGAGTTCGCCTCTTTAACATCCCCGCAGAACATCAAGCCACGTGGCGGCACCCCAGCCTGACCATAGGTTTCAAGCGCTCGAACTATGTGTTCGACGCGCTCAGGAGAAGTCAATTTTCCGAGCGTCGTTGTGTCGCTGGTCGTAGTTCCATCCAAGTATTCGACGTCAGATATCCCGTAATAGTGAAAAGGAGAGAGCATGTCTGCTTCGAGCGCCTCATTGAGGCGAATTTCATATGGCACGTTGTAGTGAAAGAGTTCAAAGACATTGAATCCATCAGTGCGCTCAGGCGTCGCTGTCATACCTAGTAAAAATTTTGGGCGGAAGTGATCGATAACCCTTCGATAGGTATCCGCTCCTGCCCGATGTGCTTCATCAATGATGATGTATTCAAATGCGTCCGGTTCAATACTCTGGAGAATTCCATCCTGAGCAAGTGTTTGGATTGTTGCGAAGACGTACTGTCGCTCTTGCTGCTTGTGTGAGCCTGTGAGTTTGCCAAATTGCAATGCAGGGACATCTAAAGCCCGTTGATACTCCTCGATCGTACGATCGAGAATTTGTTCGCGATGTGCGATGAATAGCATTCGACTCGGAGATGCAGCTCGAACATCGAGTGCTGACAGCATCGTCTTCCCAGTCCCCGTCGCAGAAATGATGATTGCGCGCCCGTGTCCTTCTGCCCGAACCAAATCGATTGCCAACAGAGCATCCTGCTGCATTGCATTCGGTCGAATCTCTTTACCGTTGATCTTTTCGCTCGTAGTAGCTCCGCGCATTAGTTCGCGCGATGGTGGTTCGACAAAATTTGCCGCGTATTTGTCGATCCACTCCTGCGTGAGCGGTGTCGAACTTTCGATTTGAGCGGCGAGGAGTGTCTCAAACTGATCTGCAAGGTCACTGCCCTGGGCTGCAGAGACGCGAAGATTCCACTCGTGATTTTGTGACAATGCTGCACTGGTTAGATTTGAGCTGCCAACAATCGCCGTGATATTGCGATCGGCACTGAAAACATATCCTTTGGGGTGAAATCCCTCTGATCTATGTATGCGTACGTCAATTCCCGTTTGCTTCGCCAGGTTGAGCAATTCGGCGAATGCAGTCGGCCGGTTAAAGCCCAAGAAGTCCGAGGTAACAATGCAACCTTCCCCTTTGAAGTCCAGGAAGTGCTGTTTCAGCTGGGCAACGGCCCCGGCCGAAATGAAGGCAACTGAGAACGTGAACTGACGAGCGCGCCGTAACTCCTCGACAAGGGCGTGCTCGACAGTGCTACCAGCGTCGTTGAGCACCAGCTTCGGATTGAAGTGACCGGGACCAGATGCATGGCCAGCCATGTAACCAAAATCAATATCGAGCTTGAAGCCCTGATTCCATACGAGATCGGGATCCATCAGGCGAAGTCTGCCTGTATTTGATTTACGGCTGGAATGTCCGCTGGGGCCCACTCGATGGAGTTCAAGTCGGCAGGTTGCAGCCACGTGAGTGCAGCATGCTCGGTAGTCCGAGGCTCACCCGACACCAGCTCGCAGTAGAACGTCGTCAGTGTGACTTCTCCGAATGAGTATTCGTACACCGTCGTGGTGATTTCCGCTCCGACTCGTACTGAGCAGCCGAGCTCCTCATTGATTTCGCGGGCCAGAGCTTGATGATGCGTCTCCCCCGCCTCAATCTTCCCCCCAGGGAACTCCCATAGCCCCGGGAGTGTGCCGTTCGATCCTCGTTGTGCACACATGATCAGACCATCCCTCAGGACGACTGCCCCCACAACGCGGATCTGCTTAATCACGTCCCCTCCCGTCCAGTCGAGAGCTTAGTGCCGACCGCGGACAAGGTTGAGATCTACGAGTAAGCCGAAGAGACAAAAGTGCGACTACACCTAGCTCGTAACCAAACCTTCTAGGTGCTCCAGAACCACTATGTCTATTCCTTCTGGCACTAGGCGTTCTTCTAGGTTTTCTACTCCGGCCACTTTGGATAGGGACGCTGCTAGGTCGTCTGTGGGGTAGCCGAGGGCGGTGAGGGCGGCCGTGAGGCGGTGGGCGATTTCGCCTTCTAGGGGGCGGACGTCTTCGGGGGTGCCGAAGAGCATGTCGTGGATGCCGAGGAGGCGGATGAGCTCGGGGCAGGGGTCGGTGTGGTCGTCCACGCGTAGGTCGATCGCGATGTCGCTGCCTCCGCCGTAGCCGGCTCCGACTCCGCCCACCAGCAGGGACGCGCTTTGGCGGCCGCGGGAGTCTCCGCCGGCGCGATCGCCGGCGAGTAGGGCCGCGAGTAGGCGGCGCTCGAAGGGGCCGGTCGCCGCGAGGTAGGCGGCTTCCATCTCCGCGACCACCTCTGGTCCGGTGAGGATGTTGCCTTGGATGGCGTAGCCCGGGCCCGTCACTCCGCCAGCCCACGGCATGCATTCGTCTCCCGTGAACGTCGCACCGAGCCCGAATCCGTCAACCACCCCGGCCTGACGCTGCCCCCGTAGGTCATCGGCCGCGGTCAGCGCATCGAGCGTGGCCTGCGCGTCGAGGCCCGCGGCGAGGTTGGCGAACCCGTCGGGCAGGTAGCGCAGGTTCGCGAACGACTGCGTCGCGATCGCACCGATCGGTGGACGTACACCTGGCACCACCGCCCCGACCGCAAGGAACTTGCTCGCGACGGCTACGCCCCAGCGATCGCCGTCTTCACTACGCGCCACAATCGAAAACGTCATGCCGCGACTGTAGTGATCAGCCGCGAAATCCGCTCCTTAACGACAGCATCAGAGGAGTTCTGCAACACCCGCAGCGCCGCTTAGAGCCCCTCGGTCCACGGGTCTATGACGTCAAGGTCAAGGCCCTCGAAGTCGCGCACATTTCGTGTGGCGAGGAGCGCATCATGCGTCAAACAGATACCTGCGATCTGCGCATCTGCGAGCGCCAATGGCCGCCCAGACGCCTCGCGAGCAGCTCGTAACGCGCCTGCCAAGGTCGCAGCGGCGGCAGTTAATGGCAAGACACGGGACTCGTCGCGCGCGGTCAGCTCCTCAGTAGCAGCGAGCACTTTGTCACGACGTTTACCAAGCGGCATACGTTGAATCCCGTAAACCAACTCCATCGCGGTGACTACGGTGATCACATGACGTGATCGAGTAGTCAGAAACCATGTCTGCGCAGAATGAGGCCAATCGCCTCGGACCGCTGCACTCACAACATTGGTGTCGATGACAATCAGTCGTGGCATCAGGAACGATCAGGGTCGTCACGGCTCGGGAGAAACGGATCCAGATCCACTCCTCCCGTGTCTGCACGTAGAGCCATAAGAGTGTCGAAGAGTGTGACCTCGGCTTGAGAGACCGATCGGCTCAGGATGTCGCGAACCTCCGCCTCCATTGAGCGCCCGTTTTCGGCCGCGCGTACACGCAACCGATCGCGTACGGAGTCGTCCAGATCTCGGATCGTGAGTACAGCCATACAGGCACCTTATGCAAGTGACTGCGATGCTGTCAATGCTATCGATTTACCCATGTGAGCTAGAGCGTGAGCCGCGCGGAGACCACGTCTCCTAGTTCCAGCCCCTCGGCTCGACGTACCTCAGCTTTGATCGGCAGGAGGTAGCCACCATCGCGGGGGAAGAGCGACGTCGTGAAGTCAGTTGAGCCGATGCGCACCGAGTGGGGACGACTCCCTAGCCGTGGGAGATGCTCGGCGCAATGGCCGCGATCTGTTCGGCCTGCTCTGGGGCACCGTCACGAAGTCGCGTGACGTAGCGGACTACTTGAACTGGCGGAAGGCGAATATCGCGACCGAACCATGGCCGGCTGCATTCACTGCTCGCACCCGTACGGAATAGACGGCGCCTTTCACAAGTCCAGAGAGCCCCATAGCTGGAATGGTATTGAGGGCGGTGGCGTACCAGTTCATCCCACGTTGGCAAGCAGTCAGGCAATATTCATAGCGTTTGATCTTCGCACCATTTGTCTCTGGAGCCCGCCATGTGATGCGTGCCTTGCCGGGGCCCGGGAACGATTTGGCGAATTGACTCACTTTGCCTGGAGTTGTGTAGGGCCGAACATTTACATAGCCCGATGTTCCCACACCTACGCTGTTGTTCGCGGAAACGATCACGGTGTAGCGCATCCCGTTGTCGAGTCCCGTGCAAGTTGCCGACCCAGACACCGAATTCCACGAATCAACCGTGCAGTTGCCGGATGGGTTGATGTTGACGTTGACTGAAGTGATGGGCCTACCACCATCAAAACTCGGCATCGTCCACGTGACACGAGCCGAACTGTTGCCGGCTACAGATTGAATGTTTCTCGGCTTTGTCGGCGCAACCGGAGTCTTGACTCGAAGTAGGTAGCCAACAGACCCGGAGTAATTGCCAAAACTGGTGAAGTTGCCCGTGATAATCGCGTCGTCGTCGCCACGTGCGGCAACGGCATATAGATAATCCCCAGAGGCGATGCCGACGCCTAGGTGACTATTGAAATCTGTACACCACCCTCCATCCGCACGAAAGGCGACGAGGCCCATCGGCCCCGCGCTCCCAGCCCAACCTGTGAATTCACCCGCGGCGAACACACCGCCATCTGGACGCACCGCCACGGCAAAGACATCGCCTCCACTCATGCCCAGACCGAGCGCAGTCGCGAAGGCGCTATCGATCGCACCACTTGCGGTGAGGCGAACCAACTTATCGGGAGTGCCTACATCTGCATTAAGTTGTGTAAACGCACCGCCGACGTAAAGGGAGTTGTCGGAACGTAGCGCGATGGAGTAAACCGACGAATCAAACCCGGTCCCAAGATTGGTGTTGAACGTCGTAGCCGAAACTCCCGAACCATTCAGATGCAGAAGGCGCTTGGGGATGGCACCAGATCCATTGAGAGTTTGGAAATCTCCTCCGACGACAATGAAGTCGCTGTGATCGGTAGCAATTGAGTAGATCGTGGAATCAAAACCGGTGCCTAGGTTGGTGTTAAAGCTCGTGTCGCTGTCGATCGTGCCGTCGGAGTTAATTCGCACGAGCCGATCTGGCACATCAGTTGTGTCAAGTGATGTGAAGTTGCCCCCGACGAGGATGTCGCCATCGAGTGTCGTAGCAAGTGCGGTAACACCCATGTCGAAACCACTGCCGAGTGCATTGTTGAAACCCGCGTTGTCTGGGGTGCCGTCAGCGTTGAGCCGTACCAGCCCAGATGGATCCGTCGCACCGTTGACAGAAGAGAACACTCCACCGACGAGAATCTTGCCGTCGGGTTGAACCGCGATCGCCTCGACCGAGTTGTTGAACCCGGTGCCGATGTTTGCAATGAAAGTAGTGTCCAGCGTGCCATCAGTATTGAGTCTGACTAGGTGATTGATCCCGCCGTCCTCATTGAACGCACCGAACTCTCCACCCACCAAGACCTTGCCGTCAGACTGGACGGCAATCGCTACGCCAATGTCGCTGAGCCCACTGCCGAGATTGGAATTCCATTGACTCGTGGTCACAGCCGCGGTGGAAGCGCTCAGCCCCAGCACCCCTGACCCAACAAAGACTGCACTCGCCATAAACAGCGCTGGAACCTTGGCCATGGCAGGACGCTAGCAGCGGCTTTCCCCCGATTCGGCTTTAGATTCGAGCCACGCGCCAATAGTTCGGGAGCCACACACCGACGGACCCTGGCCGGGAGCCCAACGGGGTGCGAGAATTTCCGGATGGAGCCGCGGTATTGGATCAAGCAATACGGGCTACAACGGACGGGCACTAACTACGCCCGAGCCCTGATGGAGGCGATCTGCCCAGACTCACGAGTGCTGGCGGCCATGTTGGGGAACAAGCCTGAACTCCCAAGTCTTGAGGCGGCGGTAGCAAGCCTCCGCGAAGGGGATATCGGACGTGCCGAGACAGATCTCACTCCGGCAGACTTCGAGAAAATCATTCAGTCCTATGAAAGGGCCGATTTACGCATTCTTGTGTGCGTACGCGATGTCGTGATGTGGATGGATTCCCTGGAGCGTTATCGAGCGAAGCGAGAGCGCCGTGACGTGCGGGCCCTCTCGCGAGTCGACATCGAACCGTTGGTGCATCGGTGGATCGACTACTACACCCAGCTACATGACTGGTGTGAGGATTCGACTTTCGCCACATCGTGGGTCGTACATCATCAGTTGTTGCGCAAACCTGAGATTCTTGTGGATATTGCAAGAAGTTGGAACATCCCCTGCACTGACCGAATTCCTCGGATCGGCTACATGCGCAACGGATCCGATAAGCACAGCAGCCGATTCATCAGTCGTGAGAAGTACCGACCAGAGCAGTACGCGGAGGTTTACGCCGGTGCCGGGCTAATAGCACTCGAAGACGTGAACTGGACTAAGGATCTAGTTAAGAGTTTGGATCCTCGCGGACTGTCACGCAATTGGATGTGGAGGGGCGCGTCATTGCGTCGACGCACCCCTCCAGTCATCAGCAGCTAGGCAATCTGCTTGATCAGCAGTGATGCGCTCACTGCACTACCAAGATCCGCACAGACACGACTGAGGGGCTAGTCGACTCCCTACAGGGAGTGGGCGACTAGCCCCTCAGTTGAGCTGTGTTGCTAGTTCGTGGTTACGCCTTGCTGGAAGGTGCTTCCTTGAACTCTGCCGCGGCGAACGTTGCGTCGTCGTCGGCGCTCTTGATGCGAGCGATCTTGAAGATCAACAGGCCGTAGAGGCACTTGGCCAACACGTCTGCAATGGAGTAACCGATCTGACGGCCGACGAACGAGTCGGCGCCGCTGATGCCCAGCTGCGGAAGCAGGTAGGAGATCGGGTAAACGCCCCACGTCGCGAGGAGCAACCAACGCAGTCCGCGCAGTTCCTTGCCCACCTGGGTCGGCTGAGTGCTGGATGCCTTGGTCATCTCGACGAAGAGTACGTAGAGGATGTACAGGAACGGAATCGTGGAGAGGATGCCCCACACGGTCTTCATGGAGTCGAAGCCACCGGCCATGATCTCGCCGGGGTAGCCAAGAACGATCATGAGGATCGAAGCAGGGATGAGCTTCCACAGCAGGCTGCTGCGCGTCTTGCGAGGAAGTGCCAACACCGCAACGGTTTCGAAGAGCAGCAGCGGCACGGTCAGCAGCCAGTCAACGTAGCGGTAGCCCTCGTTGAAGCCATCGCCCTTAACGAGGTTGTACTCGGTGGCAACGCCCTTGACGCCTTCTTCAACCGCGATGTACGCGTCGGTGAAGGAGTTGAAAATACGAAGGTAGTGGTAAGCCGCGATCAAGCAGACCATCGCCGAGATGACGACAGCGAGCCGGTAGCGGGGAAGGACCCGGCCCTGAACGGCCAGGAGGAAGACGGTCGTCGCCAGCATGCTGGCGAGGGCGAATGACAAAACGTTGTAGACGGTCTGGAACTGCGTATTGGAGAGGACCTCTACAACGTTGTCGGCTGTGCTTGGCATGAAACCTCCTCTAGGCGGGGAGCAAAGTGCTTACCGCGCGGTGGCTCCTGATGGAGTCGGGGCAAACTATTTACCTCATTGCAGGACTCTGCAAGCGGAAACGCAGATTTTTTCAGTCATTATTTTGAGGTCCACCTCGTTAGTCAGTCGTACAACTTCCTGCTGTTCGCACAGTCACGTGACTAACCAGGATCATGAGGTCAACGTCCGCGCCGAAACCAAGAGCATCAGCACAGCCAGCACAGCCAGGACCAAGATGTAGCGAAACAATCCCGGCCCTCGACTTACGCCGCGAAGGATGAAAAACACTGCACCCATCGCCGGGAGGACCACAACCGCCACGGCCACGGCGGGATCAACATTGAGGTGGGCCGACAGCAGACCTAAGGCAGCCACAACGCACACCAACGCCGAAATTGCCGCGGCGCGCACTCCCACTCTCGAAACTAGCCCGCCCGCGCCTACACCTAGGTCGCTTTCGACATCCGGGATCGCATTAGCCAAATGCGCGCCCACGCCGAGCAGAGCACACGCGATCACCAACCATGGCGCAGGTGCGGTCGGGGGCGTGAGTCCGTAGGTCACGAACACTGGGACGAGCCCGAAAGACACTGCGTACGGCAGTGGCGAGAGGACCGTCGACTTCAGCAACACGTTGTAGGTCCAAGCGGACAGCACCGCCACCACGTGAGCACTGCCACCAATAGGCCCGGCAGCAAGATAGGAGAAAATCACCGTTGCCGTAAGTGCAACCGCGGCAAGACGCCAGAGCGTGGCTGCCGCCACGTCACCCCGCACCGTGGGTTTGCCCGTGCGGGCAGCTTTGCGGTCACGCTCCGCATCACGCGCGTCGTTGGACCAGCCGATCGAAAGCTGACCAGTCAGCGTGGCAACACCCATCAGCACGAGTCCCCACGCATCGCGCCCCACAGCCGCAGAGAGAGCGACCACGACAACCGTCACGGTGGCGGATGGCCCTGGGTGACAGGCAACGATGAGAGCGCGCACCCGGTTCCACGTCATACCGGAGTGTCTCACCGATTCAGACCGGACCATGGCCGACCGAGCCACAGCGCACAGCAGCAAAAAGCACAACAGCTGTGCGCTCCATGCAGGTCATCACCATCAGCGGCTAGGGTCGTGGGCATGTCGCGCGTACTGATTGCTGGTGCTGGCTTGGCAGCTCTGCGAACCGCTGAGGCGTTACGCGCCTGCGGATACTCAGATGAGATTGTCGTCGTGGGTGATGAGAAGTACCCGCCGTATAACCGGCCACCACTCTCCAAGGAGGCGCTAGCGGGTGAGCAAGCCTTCGAACAACTGGCGTTTCGACAAAAGGCTTCGACCGAAGATGTCGTGTGGCGGCTCGGCGAGAGTGTGGTGTCTGCCGATCTCGCTGGACGTACGGTTGCGCTCGCAAGCGGCGAAGTGCTCACGTGGGATGCCCTGGTCGCGGCAACGGGAGTGCGGGCACGAATCTTGCCGATCCCCGGTGGCGAATCCGTGCGTCGCCATGTCGTGCGCACCCTCGACGACACCCTCGAACTACGCCCGTCGCTCACTCCGGGTGCGCGGGTGGTCATTCTGGGCGCTGGCTTCATCGGCTGTGAGGTCGCGGCCACTGCCACACAGCTCGGTTGTGCGGTCACGTGTGTGGCGCTCGATCCGCTACCCATGCTTCGCCCACTCGGCCCCGAGGTGGCAGCCGAACTACTACGACGCCACGAGGAGCGCGGCATCACCTTTCGACTCGGAGTGTCCGTATCGGCAATGGCCGATAACGGCACCTCGGTCAACCTACAACTCAACGACGGCAGCAGCGTCACCGCTGACGTCATCGTTGAAGCAGTGGGCTCGGTGTGCGCGGTGGGCTGGCTCGACGGCAATGGGCTTGATCTGCGCGATGGTGTGCTCGTCGACTCTGCCCTACGACCACTGGTTAACGGCTCGCCCGTCGATGGAGTTGCGGTCGTTGGCGATCTCACCCGCTTTCCCAATCCGCTCTTCGGCACTGGCGAGTGGCGGGTCGAGCATTGGAGTCTGCCCTCCGACACTGGTCGCCGTGCCGGTGCAGTTCTAAGTGCGCGACTGGGGGGCGAAGGTTATGACGAAGTTGTCGCGTTGCCATTCGAACCGATTCCGTCTTTCTGGAGTGATCAGTTCGACGTACGCATCAAGTCGTACGGCATGCCGGGCCTCGCAGACCCTGATGGAGTGCGACTACTCGAAGGCGACCTTGCCGACGAGTGCGTCATCGGCTACCACCGTGGCTCAGAACTTATGGGTGTTGTCGGCATTGGGATGGTGCGCGTAGTGAATAGCTACCGCGACAAGGTTGGCATCGGGAGAGGCAATTAAGAGTTCGAGCAAGGAGGCTCTACCACTCCAGTCTGTTGCTGAGGTTCAGGCAGGCACTTCGCACGAAGCCACAACAACGGCAATCGCGCTATCGCACGCTTCATGCCATTTACGCGCCTGCGGGCCGAAGCGGGGGGCACCCATGTACGTGATGGGACGCATGTAAGAAGCATTCGCTACCACTTGCGTTCCCCCCTCGATCTCGTGAAACTGCACATCAAGGCTCACCGGATACTCAGCAGAGGGTGACGCGGCGAGCGCGATCGCAATGTCGCCGCTCACTGTCCCGTACACGAAGAGGGCTGTGTTTCCGTGCTCAGCCTTGATCTCGGCACTGTGATCATCAACGTGGTGGTACCCACCCGCCTGCAGCGCAGCCAGCACTCGCTCGTGAGCTTGCGCGATCGGTAACTCAACTGCGAAGGATTTGGCCGCCGTAATCGCCGGGAAGAGTTTGCTCATCGTTGACTCCCAAGTGTCCGTTGCAGGCACTCTGCGGCTGACTGCCACGGGAAATGTCTGATGACAGCAGTCTATGGAAAGGAACCGAAGTCCGTGCCGTCTTTGAGGACACACTTAACGGGTGTAGCGAGCGCCTTGGGATTGCTGCAGCCGCAACCACCTCACGAAAGACCCCTTACAACCTGTGAGTGCGTTAGTGTCAACGACATCAACTCCTCCCAAAAGGACAGTCACTTGAATCCGTTCATGGTGGTCGCCTCATTCAAGTCCGGTACGCACATGCCCGACGTATTCGCGGTGGTGCCAGAGGAGCAGGAGCGCATTCGCCAGCTCCAGGCAGAAGGGCGGGTCAACACCGTCTACCTCGCAACCGCGGCACGACAGACCGTGTTCCTAGAGTCATTCGGCAATGACATCAATGACGTCTTAGCTATGGTCAACACACTGCCCATGGCGAAGTGGTGGGATATCGACGTTTTCCCGTTAAACCCGCCGGCATAGGCCTGAGACGCACTGGCCCGAACTACCCAAGACCGACGCAAGTTCGGCCTGTGCGCAGTAGGATTTGCCCATGCAGATACACAGAATCGGCGTCCGATTTGCCGTCGTCACCGCAATCGCAGCGATCGGATTCGTCGCCCCAGCTGGTCTCGCGACGACCGCATCCGCAGTGGCGGCTGAAGGGACAGGCACTTACGCGCAGTGGACCCTTAACGCAGCGACAACGGCTGGCACCATCTCCTTCGGGAATGCCTACCCCACGGCCACTTTCGTCACGAACGCAAATGGACCATCACCGGACCGCATAAAGATCGACACTGAGGACTTCTTGAACGCGAGCACTCCTGTTGGCAAGGCCTACGGGTCCTCGGAGGGAAGTGCCTACCTCCAGCAACGCCACACCTCGCGGGGTGGGCCCTGGACAACTGTCATCACCTTTGCGACCCCGATGCCGGCAGGAGCCTGGGCCTTCGCACTCGGTGACCTTGACGTGGACAGCGTCACTATTTCTGCGACGAACGTAAACGGGCAGCCCGCGAAGATCGCGCCGTGGTTCCAGTCCACGTTCAATTGGTGTGTCGGCGCCAACCAACCGTCTGACTGCGAGGTCCCGCCATCCACTGCCAAGCCGATCTGGGATGGCAAGGACTCGCTGCGCGGACTGGGCGCCGAGACGGAGGGCGCTAGCGCCTGGCTGCGTCCGACGGTCGCGATTAAGACCCTGACGCTGAAGTGGGCTGCGCAGCGCAATTGGTCCAATAGCAGTTACCGGCTGTGGATGGTCGCGGACGGACCGGGCAATCGTCAGTCTGTGGAGTGCGCCGCACTGCCGGAGTCACTGCCCAGCGTCGGAGTCACCCGCATTGCTGCGCCCGGATGCACCACAGATGCGGGCCAGCCCGTGACGGTCTCTGTGACCTGCATATCCGAACTCACACGGAAGCAGCCACGCGGTGACCTGAGCCTGTGCAGGCAGATCACCGGCCCGCGCGGAGGGGTCGCCGTCCAGACCTTCGGACAGGCACCGGCCAGCATCACGGTCACACTGACGGCGCCCGCTACGCAGGGGTACCGGGCTTACCGGGTCAGCCGTACCTACTCCGTGACGTAGGCGCTGCACATCCATCGCTGCCATAGCCACAGATCCGGGTGGGTGTTGAGCGCCTCGGAGCGCGAAGGGCCCTGATGTGCAAGGAATCGAGAGTGTGCGCCCGAAGGGACTCGAACCCCTAACCTTCTGATCCGTAGTCAGATGCTCTATCCGTTGAGCTACGGGCGCATGCTGCCAAGGCAGCCCGTGAAGGATACCCCATGGGGAAGGGCCCCCAATTCAGGGCGTACGGGGCGAAACGAGCACCGCGACCATGGGAAAGACCTCAGGCTGCGGCCGAGCGGGGCGGGACTCTGACCAGGTGGCCCTCCTTGGTGCGCACGATCACCCCGACCGGATCAACCCCCGTCATCTCGTCAAGGGCGTGGAGTGCCCGCATCCACATGGCATCAGACGGCGAGACAACCGAGCCACCACGACGGTGCACAACTAGCCCCAAGGCGATCACGCCCGGGTCATCGGTGCCGGGACTGGCGTAGACGTCGTCCAAACGTGTCACCACCGCGGAGAGAGTCGCAAGACGTTCGTCGAAGGTCAACTCTTCTGGAACTTCGCGCAACAAGATCATGCGCGGTGAGCGCTCAATGCCGATGCCGGCGTAGACCGCAATTAATCCCTCGGCGCGGTCGGTGGTGGGAATGTGGTCCGCCATAAACAACAACGGATCACTGGTGCTCAGCTCTCGCTGAGCTTCGATCGACGCGCGCGTCCAGCGGCGGTCGTATGCGGTGGAGTCATCAAAATATGTCATGCCCGAACTGTTACTCAAAAGCGAAATCGATGCTTTTGGTTGTCCACAGGGTCAGACAGAAAGCCGATCAGTGAACGCGAGTACGTGGTCCCACACATCGGCGCAAGCATCTGTCCAGTCGGTGAACGACCGGTCGAAGAACGAGTGCGGTGCGCCTTCGTAGACGTATGCCTCAACCTCGGCACCAGCGGCGCGCATGGTCTCGACGAGTGCGAGCTGTTCGGGCAGTGGAGTGCCGAAGTCTTCACCCGCGATGATCATGATCACTGGCTTACTTGCGTGGTTGGCCGCATCACCTACAACACTTGGTCGACCATAGAAACCCACTGATCCGGCAATCGGCAGATCGCCCGCGGACTGCCGCCACGCTTGGCTACCGCCAAAGCAGAAACCAAGCGTGATCACGGGCAAAGTGGGTGACGTGCGAGTGCGCAAGTAGTTGATTGACGCGAGCGCATCGTCGTCGATGCCTGGCTGCGTTGATGCGTCGCGGTGCGGCTCCCAGACGAAGTCTTCGGCGCGCATGAAGCCTTCGGGCACTCCGGCCGTACGGGCATAGAAGTCGTACGCCACTGCTGCGAGCCCCGCTTCGGCAAACCGATCGGCGAGCGCGACGTAGTAGGGATGCAGGCCGCGTACGTCGGGCAAGATCACGACGCCACAACGCGGGGACTCTGCAGGCGCGGCGAAGTAGGCAGCAAACTCATTGCCGTCACTGGCGGTGAGAGTCAGAAAACTCTGCTCCACTACCTCCCCAAAACGAGGCGGGGCAGGGGGCCGGCTGGCATCCGAATGGCACATGTCCCCACGCTATCCGCCGACGTCACCTTGCGTAGCGCTAACTCCGCCTGTTAGCGCTACGCAAGGTGACGTCGGGGAATAAGTGTGGTCAGGAATTCCAATATCAAAAGGCGGACCCCCAAAGGGAGCCCACCTTTTGATGGCGGAGGCGGAGGGATTTGAACCCTCGATGGGATTTTTGTCCCAAACCCGCTTAGCAGGCGGGCGCCATAGACCGGACTAGGCGACGCCTCCAGACTGCCGGGCAAGCCTACAGGCCCGCCACGACCTAGGACACCGGCGTCCGATTGCCGCGAACCAGCCCCCAGATCGCCAGAGCTGCCGCTGCGATACCCGCGATGAGTACTAATCCACCCAGCGTGCGAGCGCCACTTCCCACGTCAAGTGTGAGCAACCAGATACCCAGAGCCATAGTCGGTATGGCCAGCACAATCGCGACGATCTGCGACCACTTGCGCTGGATTAGGGCAAACACGACTGAGCCCACCGCACACAAAATCATCACTAGAAAGATGATCGCCACAAGAAGGGCCAGACTCTCCACGATGCATACGCTACCCCGGCCGCGAGCCGGTAGCCTCGTGGACGTGACATCCACCCTGGTGATCGACTGCGGGGGCGGCGGCATCAAGGGTGCGGTGATTGACGAGACCGGCACGATGCGTTCGCAACCCATCCGCGTCGTTACGCCCTATCCCCTGCCGACCGCCCTGTTTGTCGCCACGCTCACCGAACTTGCTGCGCAGTTCACCGGCGCCAATCGCGCGACCGTCGGAATGCCCGGCATGATCCGTCACGGTGTCGTGATCCGCACACCGCACTACATCACCACGCGAGGTCCGCGCACCCGCGTTGACCCCGAGCTCGAGACGCAGTGGCATGGTTTTGACGCGCGCACCGCACTCACCGAAGCACTCGGCATGCCCGTACTCGTGCTCAACGACGCCGAAGTGCACGGCGCAGGAGTCATCGCAGGCAGCGGACTCGAACTCGTGCTGACACTGGGCACTGGCCTGGGGTGTGCGATGTTTGATGGCGGCCACCTCGCACCACACCTCGAACTCTCGCAAGGTCCCGTGCGCTGGGGACTGACGTACGACATCTACATCGGCGAGCACGAACGACGTCGACTCGGTGATGCATTGTGGTCACGCAGAGTGGTACGTGTCATCGACAGCCTGCGACCTATGTTCTTGTGGGACCGGTTGTATATCGGCGGTGGCAACTCACGTCACATCACGCCTTCGCAAATAGAGCGGCTTGGCGATGACACAGTGATCGTTCCTAATGCCGCGGCGTTATCCGGAGGTGCGCGCGCGTGGCAGTGGGATAAACGCTGAGTGCGTGACTAGGCCGCGCGCTTGTCGAGAATACGTACAATGCGCACTCGGTTGTAGCGCAGAACTAACCAGAACAACAGATTGATGCCAACAACTCCCGCGGCAAAGAACATCCACAACCACATCGGATTAAAGAAGATGAGCGGCACCCACGCAAACGCCATCAACGTGTGCACCCACTCTGCGCGACGCACTTCGATCAGATAGTTAACTAGGCTGTCGGTGTCAGTACCCGGTAGCGAAGACTTGCTGTCGCCACCGGCCCACGAGCCGCCTTCGGGAAGCACGCGGATGAGCGTCGAGACTCGCAGGTCGCGGTAGAACTCGACCTTGTCGACGCGGGTGAGGTGCAGTGGCCCATGATCCTCCACGAGCCAGGAGCGCGGCCATCTCGGCGCTGGTAGGCCGACAACCAGGGCCATCACGATGATCACGAGGACGTCGATGCCAATGAGCTTGGCTAGCCCACCAGCGTCCATCGACTACCTCCTGCGCCCCGGTCCTTGAGCGGAGGGAGTGGGATTTGAACCCACGGAGACGGGGATACCGCCTCAACGGTTTTCAAGACCGTCGCCTTCGGCCGCTCGGCCATCCCTCCCAGCAAACTCGCGCCTGCTGCAGTCAAGAACCCTAGTGCCCGCGGCTGGGCGCTGGGAAGCGGATCCCGGGGACTCATACAGGGACCTGCTCGTCACAGGCGACAAGGAGGGCCGGGGCCGAAAGCGCGCCGCTAGACGATGCGGACGGGAGTCTCCACACTCCCGATCCCCTCAACCGACGATGTGATTACGTCTCCCGATGCGCAGAACCGGTAGGGAGTACAGCCGAATCCCACCGCCTCTGGGGTGCCGAGCATGAAAAGATCCCCGGGCTCAATTTGAATACCCCTGCTGTACTCAGCCAACATCTCACCCACCGACAATTTCACGTCTGCCGAATTGCCGGATAACAGACGGTCGCCATTGAGGCTCAAGTCAATGGCAAGAGCGTTCGGATCGGCTACCTCGTCAGCCGTCACAATGTACGGGCCCCAAGGGAAGAATCCGTCCAGTGAAATCGCCTTGGGCCATTGACCGTGCTTGTTCATGAGATCCCACGCACGAAAGTCTGTGCCCACGGAGTAACCAAAAACAGCTGCCTGAGCTTCTTCTGGTGTGGCGAAGAACAACGGTCGACCAATGGTGATGACAAGTTGTGGCTCTGCATATACCTCGGCGGTCACGCGAGACTCCCACTCCAACAAAGTCCCTGGATCGGCAACAGCTGTCGGCGCCTTTGTGTGATACCTAAGCAAAGCGACTGCGTCGGGATTAGGGATTCCATTGATGGTGCGTGCGTTGCCACCAGCCTTCACGATGTTTTTCCGAGGCCGGTACGGATGGAGAAGTTCAACAGCATCCTCTGAGAGCACACAGGAAGCATCAGGATTCTGCAAGGCCCATTGCTGAACGCGACTGAGCTCGTCCAAGAGTCCATCACCTGCCTGGACAATTCCGTGAAGCGAGAATGATGCCGGCAGGGATACGCCAGCTGAAGCGGCAGCAGCAGAAACATCGACAATGCGCCGGTCACCAACTGCAATCCCAACGGCAACCTGTGAATTCGAACGGAAGCGGCACAGTCTCATGTCAGATACCTGCCATCTTGATCGTGTTACGGATTCGTCCGATGCCAGATATCTCGCACTCAACGACATCTCCGTGTTGGAGCCACTTTTGCGGAAGGAATTCGAATCCAACTCCGGGGGCCGTGCCACAGATGATGACGTCGCCTGGCTCAATGGTCATTCCCTGAGAGAGCCACGACACGATTTCATCCACTTTGAAGATCATGTCGCCAACCGGCCAGTCCTGCCGCAACTCCCCATTGACCCAGGTCCTGAGTTGCTCCGCGTTGGGATCAGGAACATCCACCTGGGTCGCGACCACGGGTCCAAAGGGACAGAACCCGGTCTGGCTCTTTCCTCGGTAGAACTGACCGTGGTGCATCTGGATTTCTCGAGCAGACACATCATTGGCGACACTAAACCCGAAGATATGTTCCATAGCTTTCTCTTTCGGAATGTTCTTTCCACCCACGCCGATGACGATCATGAGTTCGTTCTCATAGTCGACGGTGACGGTCGCGCGCTTGTCATAGACGATGTCCGCGCCATCTCCACATACGGCGGTCAGCGCCTTGGTGAAGAACTCCGGAGCCTTTGGGATCACCACTTCACGTGGAATTCGCGCAAAGGCGATCTCAAGATGCCGTAGGTAGTTCGAGCCAACCGTCCATGGATTCTTTGGCGGTAGGAATGGCACCTCAAAACGAACTTCAGAACACTCCCGCACCCACGACGCATCAGACGGCCAACCACCGTCCATAAGCGACTCATTGAGCCGTTCTAGGTCATCCCAGGTGTCTCGACCCATCTCAATCACAGACAAGAGGTCATCAGGAACCGGGGTTAAGCCACGGGCAGCTTGCGCGGGGACAACCTCGACCACATGGTCACCTATCACCAGACCTAGATGGCTTGCACCACCTGCTGAGAAAGTACAGATTCTCACTGTGTATCTCCTCTCACGACTGAGCTTGATTCGCCCGTGAACGACCGAGCAGAACAACGTTGTAGTACTGGGCTCCTGCACCCGCTCCCGCTGCAATCGCGGTCTCTGCGCCGGGTACTTGCCGATCAGCCCCTGCGTGGCGAAGTTGTCGCACGGCCTCTACGACACGCAACGACGGTGCTCCCCAGCCGATATGGCTGAAGGACATGAGTCCTCCATCAGTGTTGGTCGGGATTCGACCATCGAGACCAAGTCCCGCGGACGTGACAAAGTCAATGCCCTCGCCTTGACCGCAGAAGCCGAGAGCCTCAAATTGCCGAACGACTTCGAAGGTGTTGACGTCATAAAGTTGAGCTACATCGATGTCACTGGGCACCAGGCCAGCCTGGGAGAACGCTCGACGCGAAGCATCTTCGCCGATCATCCCCACCTCTTCGTACCGAGCGGGGCCTACGTACTGCTGACGAAACCACTCGCACCCGCCACCAAGTACCTCGACCACCGGAGCCGGAGAGTCAAGGGCACGCTCTACAGACGTGATGATCATTGCGGCCGCTCCCTCATTGGCGAGGCAAAGATCTAGACGTCTGAAAGGGCTGGCAACCATCGGTGAATCAAGAATGTCGCTGGCGCTGTATGGCCCACGGCCGTACATAAGCGCATCAGGATTTAGATGACCAAAGTTTCGGATTGTCGCCGCAACCGTCGCGAACCGTGACCAGTCGACCTGGTAGAGATGCAGGTACCGCTCAGCGATCATTGCAAAATGAGCCGCCGTGAATGCACCCCATGGCGCCACAAACTCGTTCTCCGGGCGCGTATACGGCGCGACATCGTTTCCAGAAAACTCCCCGGCTTGTCCGCCCACAATAAGAACGGTGTTGCAGAGTCCTGCGCCGATGACTGCAGCGGCCTCGAGCACTGCCGGGATGCCTTGCGGGTATGTATCACTCACCCAGCGCACGGGGATTCCCAGCATTTCGGCCCAATCGACTGAGCCCGGCTTTAGCACCGTGCCACCCGGACCAGGCCAGCGCGCCATGACGCCGTCAACGTCATGCACGGACATTCCAGCATCTGCGAGCGCCATCTTGGTCGCCGAGAGGCAGGCCTCAAGAGTAGATGTACCAAGGGATTTGCGCTGTTCAGTCACACCGATGCCAGCAATGGCTACTCGTGGGAAGCTGCTAGTCATGGCCACCGGGCCTTAAATACATACTGCGCAGAACCTGTTTGTCGATCTTGCCAACGAGATTCTTGGGCAGGTCCTCGACGATGGCGAGGCTCTGTGGCACCTTGATGGATGCCAAACCTGCAGTCACACACCAATCGATTAGTGCAACCGGATCCGACGATTGTCCTTCTTTGAAAGACACCACGGCATGCAGGCTCTCGCCCCACTCTTCATCAGGGATGCCGATGACCGCTGCCTCGAGCACTGCTGGATGCGTCTGTAGGGTCTCCTCAATCTCTCGGGGCGCGATGTTGAATCCACCTCGGATAATCAGATCTTTGATCCGGCCGACGATATAGAGGTAGCCCTCGGAATCCAGCACACCTAGGTCACCGCTGTGCATCCAACCATCTCGAATAGCCTCTGCTGTCCTATCGGGGTCGCGGAAGTAGCCACGCATCAGGTGTGGGCCTGCAAATACGACCTCTCCTCTCTCTCCGATCGGGACATCATGGCCATCTGGGTCAACGACCCGGACAGTCACGACCAAAGATGCACGACCCGCTGATGCAAGGAGATGCTGGTTTCCGGCAAGCGCCTTCGCATGGTCTTGTTTGCGCAAGAGGGTGCCGATTGAAGCGATCTCCGCCATTCCGTAAAGCTGGATGAAGATGTCACCAAATCGTGCAACTAGCTCATTGACTCGCTCTGGCGGTATCGACGAGGCTCCATAGCCAAGGGTGACGAGTGACTCCATGCGTCGATCACCGACCGGAACGCCCTCCAGTATTCGAAAGAGCATTGTCGGAACTACAAATGAGTGGGTGATCTGATCTTTGTGAATGCGATTCGCAAATCGCTCAGGTGTGAACCCTCGGCTCTCCTCGAATCCGATCGCCGCGCCAGCGATTAGACAAGGAAGAATTGTGATGTTCACACTTGAGTTGTGTGGGATCTGCACCAGATATTTCGAGCTTTGCTCAATGCCGTATTCGATAATCGCGACGAGTGCATGCTGAATTGCGGCGGCGTGATCGAAGAGAATGCCCTTCGGCGTTCCAGTCGTACCACTGCTGTAGACGATGCAGAACTCATCGGATGCAGAGGTCTGATAACTAATCTGAAGAACGTCTGATGAAGTTGTGTTCAAGCACGAGTGATATCGCCCAGATTCTGGCCCATCGATGTTGATCAGACGAAAGTCGAACTCTTTGGCAAACGGCTCAAGGCGCTCGAAGAACTCACCACACGTGAACATGATTTTTGGCTCGGCATTGGTGAGCACTGCGGTGAGTTCGCGGTCGTCAAGTCGGAAATTGAGACCCACGTACACAAGGCCAGCCTTAGCACTTGCGACAAGAAGCTCTACGACCTCCTTACGATTTGGCAGATAGACCGCGACTCGGTCCCCCGGCACGCACTCCCAGAGTTCGACCATGCCTCGGGCCAGGCGATTACTCATTTGATCAAGTTGCTGATAGGTCAAGGATCCAGAATCATCGAAGACCGCGACACCAGATGGATTTCGCATCGCCGCCTGAGCGACTGCTTGGCCGACATTCATGACGTGCGCCGCCCGGCAGCGGATGCACGTCGGAAAACGGGGAGGTCACGCATCGATCCAGCCCAATCCACCTCGACCTCGTCACCAATGCGCACCTGATCAAAATTGCTCTCAAGCACGTTTGTGATCAGTGAAAAACCCGGTTCCAAATCGACTATGGCAACAACATAAGGAGTCTCAAATCCGGCAACCGGGGCACGGAATACCCGGGTGAAGCTGTAGATGCTGCCGATTCCGGAACTATCAATCCAGGTCCAGCCAGTTTCGAGACAGTGCGGGCAGCACAGAGCCGGTGGGAAGAAACTGATCTGGCAATGAGCACACCACGGGCGAATCAGTCGCTGCTCACTCGCTGCCTGCCAGAAGGGCTGACTGAAGACTGTGGCCGCTGCCGAAGGAGACTGAGTCACCCCTGCGTTCCTCGCGTGGCTTGCTCCTCAGCGCGCAACCTGTGAGTCTCGGCGACGTCTATCTCCAGCCCCTTGGTACCGGGAACAATCGCAACTAGGTACTCGCTGCGGGCCTGCCGCTCAGTCACCATTCCGCGCACGACATCGAGCAGAACACGTTCGGGATCGCGACGCGAGGGGTTGCCGAATCCGCCTCCTCCTGCAGTACTGATCAAAAGTCTGCTACCCGCTGGCACCGGCTTCATAGTCGCCTTGTGGAACCCCTCAGAGCCACCGGCAGGCGTCTGCAGGATCGCTATCGGAGCCCCACCAGCTCCGCCACCTTCCAGTCCCCACGGCGGGCACTCGGACCGCTCCAGACTGGTCGTGATCATGACATCCTCGAGAAGTTCGAACTCCCGATCCAGTCCGGGCCCTCCCCGGAATTCGCCGACTCCGCCGGAGTCTGCACGCATCTCGTATCTCAGCACACGAAACGGGAACTTCAACTCCTCCAGTTCGACGCTGATCTTGTTGGTATCACCGTGGCAGTAACTCTTCAACGGAACAGGACCATCTCCGTTCGGCCGCGCACCCCAACCGCCCGGGAACGGGTCAGCATGGACGAAGCCCTGTTTCGTAGGAGTGCTTTGCTGGTAGAAGAAGTTGGCAGACATGTCACCCATGTGTGCAGCAGGTATTCGGCCAGGGAGTACCGGAGCCAACGCCAGAAACACTGTTTCAATCAGTGTGGGCATCATGATGACCCACTGTGCAAGCGGAGCAGGTGGTTCCGCACTGACAAAGGTGCCCTTAGGCACAACCACACTGAGCGGTCGAAACGCACCTTCATCGGGCGTAGTGCCGGGGGCTGTTATGCACTTGAATGCCACACGCACCGCTGCAAGTGCACCCGCTGCTCCGGAGTTCATTGGACCCTGAACCTGTGCATGAGTTCCCGTGAGGTCGACGATCATATCGCTACCCTGAATCGTCACTGCAACCTCGATGTTGAGCCGCTCATCGAGATTGATGCCGTCGTTGTCGAGGAACGCTGAGGCCGAATAGGTACCGTCAGGGATCCCCGCAACAACTTCTCGCGCGCGCGCTTCGGATTGCGCCCAAATCTTCTGCATGCACGCACGCAATGTGTCGATTCCGTAGCGCTCGACCATCTCCAGCAATCTGCGCTCCCCGAGTCGGCAGGCAGTGATCTGCGCACGCATGTCCCCGATGACCTGGTCCGGGAAGCGCACGTTGTTGGCGATCATGCGCATGACCTCCTGATCCTCCCGGCCCCCCTTCATCACCTTCAACTGGTTCCACTGGATTCCTTCTTGGAAAATCTCCGTGGAATCAGTGGAATACGAGCCAACAGCCTTGCCACCCACATCTGCCCAGTGCGCCCGCGTCGCTGTGAATGCGATGAGCTCGTCTTGATGGAAGATGGGGGCATAGACGACGACATTATTGAGATGCTGCCCACACGTCTCAGCGTGGTTTGTGATGATCACATCTCCCGGCGAGTACCCGTCGCTGCCGAAGAGCTCAATCCCGGGCATGACACTGGTCGCGAGATCCGCCATGAAAATCGGAAGACCATAACGGCCCTGCGCAAGTAGACGTCCTTCAGCGTCAATCCAGCCCGCACACATGTCACGAACCTCGTAGACCGTACTGCTGTATGCCGTTCTACACAGCGCAAGTTCGATCTCGTCCAAGTTGTGCTTCAGTGCTGATCGGATCACCTCAAGAGTGATCGGATCCACGTCATGTGCGTGCGCTGTCATGCTGACTCCTTTGCGATGTCGATGACTAGCTGACCCATCGGGTCGACGACCATGGTGTCCCGCGGACCCAAAATCGTGGTCGAGCCGTATTCCTCCACGACGAGGGGGCCCTCAAAGTGTGCACCGATCTCCAGGTCGGACCTGATGACAACAGGTGTCTCCAGGAAGCCCGCACTACCGAAGTACACAGAGCGACTACCCAACTCAGCGCCTGTTCCCTGCCGTGTCGAATCGGTTAGTGCAGTCACCAAAGGCTTAGGCAGGCTGACGTAATCAATGCTTCGGAGACCGACAATCTCAAGGGGAAGACTCGGGAACGAATGGCCGTATCGCAACTGATATTCCTGCTCGAAGGCTGCCCTGAGCCTCTCGGCAAGCGACGCATCCCACTCCTCGGGAACCTTGACCATGATGGTGAACTCCTGCCCCTTGTAGCGGGCATCCACATAACGCACGGATCTGCGGCCCTGAGCGTCCGAACCAATGTCGTTCTCCCAGCTGCGGGCGCTGCTTTCGAGAGCCGCAAACTCATCACGCAACTCATGTGGGCCCAATGCAGCCAGATCGCGCATATAGGTCTGCGTGAAGTCCTGACGCAAGTCGGCAAGGAGCATGCCAAGTGCGGAGAAGATCCCAGGCAGTATCGGAATGACCAGGCGAGGTATGGACAACTCCCGAGCAATCTCAGTGCCATGCAGCGGGCCTCCACCGCCATAGGAGAACAGTTGGAAGTCTCTGGGGTCTCTGCCTCTGTCGAGACTGATGCGCCTAATGGCGGCCGCCATATTGACGTTGGCCAAGCGGATGATTCCTGCTGCAGCAGTGATGATGTCGCTGCCCAACCGATCCGCCAGGGGAGCCAACGCCGAGCGCGCCGCCTCGACATCGAGGGCGGTCTCGCCGTGCAAGAACGCGCTTGGGCTCAGTCGTCCAAGAACGAGGTTCGCGTCAGTGACCGTCGGTTCACCACCATTGCCAAAGCAGGCCGGCCCCGGGACTGCGCCAGCGCTCTCCGGCCCCACGGTAAGCATGCCCACGGAATCAACGCGAGCGATGCTGCCACCTCCGGTGCCCACCTCGAGAATGTCGAGAGCCGCGACGCGAAGGGGGAATCCCTGCTCGTACGACGGCACGAAGTATTCCGCCGTAAATAGCGGAACTCCACCCTCCACTAGGCAGGCCTTCGCCGTTGTACCACCCATGTCGAAGGCAATCGCGTTATCGATTCCTCTGAGCTTGGATATCTCGGCGGTAGCCATAACCCCTGCTGCCGGACCTGACTCCACAAGCGCAACAGGTCGGCGCCGAGCTGACTCAGCAGTTGTCACGCCTCCATTGGACTCCATCATGTATAGCCGACCGGAGAACCCCTGACTCTCGAGATAGCTCTCGAGCTCCCCCAAATATCCATCTACTACGCCACCGACGTAGGCATTGGTAACGACTGTCGATGTGCGCTCGAACTCACGAAACTCTCTGGACAGTTCGTGCGATAGCGATATGTAGGCATCCGGAAAGGCATCTGCGAGAGCTTCGCCAATGAGTTTCTCGTGCGTGTCGTCGACGTAGGAGTGCAGCAGGCATACGCCAACAGCTTCTACCTTGGCGTCTTGAATTTTGGCGACAAGCTCAGACATATCGCCTTCGCGCACCGGTGAGATTTCTTCCCCACTTGCAGACATTCGCTCATCAATCTCAAAGCGAAGTTCGCGCGGAACGAGTGGCTCCATACGGTTGAAGAACAAGTTGTAGGGTTCTGGCCAATTGGTTCGGCCGATCTCTAAGACATCGCGAAAACCTTTGGTAGTGACCAGAGCTGTCCGCTTCCCAGAACGCGTCAGGATCGCATTGATGACCACCGTGGTCCCATGACGAATCACGCCAATCTCGCCCACGGGCACACTGATTGCCGCAATCGCCTCGCGCAGGCTTCGCACGAGATCTTGGGAATACGTGGGCGTCTTCGCGTAGGAGATTTCACCGGTCTGCAGATTCGATGCCACGATGTCCGTGAAACTCCCACCGATATCTATTCCCAACAGCACCGTGTGGGGGTGGCTCATGAATTCTCCTTGCGGGCCAAGTGCGGACACAATCACTGATAAGGATTATACGAAATTCCGTCACGTCCCACAATGCTGCCGGCGGCATTGCTTGAAGTTCTACGTGAATTGAGCTGTGCGCTTTTCCAAGAAAGCGGTAAGACCCTCCTTGGCATCCGGCGAATCAAAGGCTGTGCCGAAATCCCGACGCTCAGCCGCAAGCCCCTCCGAGAGTGAAACCTCAAACGAACGTCGAACGGACTGCATCGCGAGCCGCTGCGCCAGAGCCGGGCGCTCGGCGACAGTAGCCGCGATCTCGTAGGCGAGATTCCGATAGTCCGCGACGCTCGCCACCCGGGAGACAACACCAACGCGCATCAGCTCCTCCGCGTTGAGCAACCTGCCTGACAAAATCACGTCCATAGCGAGAGCCTTTCCGGCAGCATGCGCGAGCAACTGTGTGCCGCCAGCTCCTGGAATTAGCCCGAGCGCGGTTTCTGGCAGTCCGAAACGCACCGTCTCCGAGGCGACCACAATGTCGCTCATCATGGCCAACTCGGCTCCTGCGCCGAGACAAAAGCCGGAAATCGCCGCCACGAGAGGAATCTGGAGACCCCGGAATGTGGTCCATAACCGCTGTCGAGGCCCACTCTCCACATCGGCACTCGTCATCTGAAGGAGGGCGCGCACGTCGGCACCGGAGGCAAATACCGCGTCGGAGCCAGCGAGGACGACACACCTGATTTCCTGCGACCGTTCGGCATCTTCGGCTGCCCCGACGAGATCAGCAAGTGCTTCGTCAGTGAGCGAATTACGGGTCTGCGGATGGTCGACGGTAATACGTCGCACTCTTCCGACGTCCTCGACGAGCACCTGAGACATCAGCCCCCGCCAATCAGGAGGAGGTGTGCCGCCTCTTTAACTGACATCCCCTCACGGACACCTCGCTCCCTCGCGGGCCCGTTGCAGATACTGATGAGACCCTCGTGATAGCCCCTAAAAGCATCACCGATCGGTGCTGTACGTCCGTCAATACACGCCCCTGCCAAGCCCACCTGCGCGGTAATCTCCAGTCCCTTAACGCCCGAATCGTTCTTCGAGAACCCGCCGTCATGGCAGATAAAGGCCCAGGGGTTCGCCTCGACAAGAAAACTTGCGCCGCTGCGCCCTGTGTGGCCAGCAGTTACGAGGACGCTGGTGCCCTCGTCCTCTGGGTAGGCCCAGACGATCGAATCAGTTACGACGATTCGCCTGCCGTTGTCGAGAGTCTCCATGACTTCCCGACGAATCTTGTTGCCCACCTCGACATCAACCGGGTCTACGTCCCGCATCAACTCCGCCGCCTCGCGCACTGACATGCCGGCCCGTACGCCAAGACATTCCGCGGGGTAGTTCAGTCGCGAGATGACACCGTGGGCGTAGAGGTCCGGGCCGTTCCCCAGCTCGGCAGACATCCCGTCGGCAGTAGCGGCAGGTATACCCAATGCCTCAAGAAACCACAGACCCGCAATACCCGCGCCCTCAACTCCCAGGCAGGCGTCATGGCCAATGACTCCCCGGGGTCGATGCATGCCCACCATGCGCGCAGGCAGGACTCCTATATATGACGCCGGGACGACAACATCTCGATCTCGGTTGCGGTCGTCGACCCACCGTGCCGAGTCCATCACGATGATCCGGCGCCCGCCGACCTCGCTCACGATGGTCTGTGGGTGCTCTTCCTCGCGTTCGAGGAGCGTCTTAGGCGTCACGTGTCCTCCCAAAACTGAGTTGGCCCGGATACTCGGGTACAAGCGGTCAGGGCACGCTAACAGATTCCTGATAATGTTTCGCCTATGAATTTCCAACTGGCGCCGGTCTACCTCGACCTCCAGGAGGAAGCGGCAGTCGTGGCCGCCCGAGTCGAGCCGATGGCGGTAGAGGCCGACGGCATGAGCACCCTGCACCCGGGGGTTCGACAGGCGCTTGTGGACAGTCGCCTGTTGGAACTTCTCGTACCCAAGTCACATGGCGGGCGATTCGAGGCGGTTGACCCTCTTGCCGTTGCTGTCGTCCGCGAAGTCCTCATGGGTGTGTCGTCTCATGCGGACTCGCTATTCGCACTGCAGGGCATCGGAAGTTATGCCATATCCGTGGGTGGCAGCCCAGAGCAGAAAGCCCAGTGGCTACCCAAGGTGGCTTTAGGCGAATCACTTGCCGCACTGGGGCTCACAGAGCCGGTAGCAGGATCAGATCTCAAGAGTCTCACCACCACGCTGACCCAAGACGGCGCGGACACTCTCATCCTCAATGGAAGCAAGGCCTTCATCTCAAACGGTGGTGTCGCCGACTTCTACTCAGTGCTGGCCAAGGACGAAGAAGGCTTCACTCTGGTGCTCGTACCCGCTGACGCCCCCGGACTGTCGTGGACTTTGACGCCCGAGATCATCGCACCGCATGTCCTTGCAGATCTCACCTTCGACAACGTAGTTCTCCCCATGAGCGCAGTCCTGGGTAGACGAAAAGCCGGACTCGAACTTGTGCTTGCCACTTTGTCTGTTTTCCGAGTCTCCGTTGCCGGAGCGTGCCTCGGGGTCGCCAGCGCAGCTTTGCGAGAAGCGTCCCAGCATGCGCATACACGAGAGCAGTTCGGCAAACCACTCGCCAAGCACGGGCCAGTCGCTGAGATGCTTGCGGACTCTTGGACTGAACTCGAAGCGGCTCGTCTTCTGACCTACCGCGCTGCAGAACTCGCACAGACCAATCCCGCAGGCACACTTCATCACTCCTCGATGGCCAAGCTCTTTGCATCTGAAGCTGCCGGGCGAATCGTCGATCGCGGTGTTCAGATAATGGGCCGATGGGGACTCATCCGTGATTCGAAGATGGAGCGCCTCTACCGGCAAGCCCGACCCATGCGCATTTATGAAGGTGCGTCATCTGTGCTTCGGCTGAGCATCGCAAGGGAACTTCCACGTGAGATGAATTCCTAATGGATCTCAATCTCACTGGCAAAGTCGCAATCGTTACAGGCGCGGGTCGCGGATTGGGCTTTGCTGCTGCCTTGGCACTTGCTGAAGAAGGTGCCAACGTCCTCGGTGTCGCGCGATCAGATTCGGAGTTGAATGAACTCCGTAAAGTCGCGGGTGATCGGATTCACGTAGAGCGCTGTGACGTCACTGATTTAGACCATGTCTCCCGACTTCCGGAGGCTGCGGTGTCCGCATTCGGTCGGCTGGACATCATTGTGAACAACGCTGGCATCGCCCCAGCGGGATCTTTCTTAAGTCAGGATGCCGATCTTTGGGAGCGGGTTTTTGCGGTCAACGTCTTCGCGCCCGTAGCACTGGCTCGGTCCGCCGGAGCAATCTTTCAAGAACAAAAATCTGGCAAGGTCATCAACATTGCTTCCACATCCGGAATCCTCGGCAAGGCCGGACTTGTCGCATACTCCGCATCAAAAGGCGCAGTCCTGCAGATGACGAAGGCCCTTGCAGCCGAGTGGGCGCCATTCAACATTCAAGTCAATGCCATTGCTCCGGGCGCCTTTGAGACACGTGCGCAGGAGGCAGTGCTGGAGTCTGAAGACCTGCTGAAGCGCAGGCTACGCAAAATTCCTTTGGGTCGCATGGGCGATGCCAATGAGATTGGCCCACTGGTATGCCTGCTTGCGTCGCATTGGTCGGATTTCATCACCGGATCAGTAATCGTCGCTGACGGCGGCGAATCGGCGAAGTTGTGATGTCATGATTATTGATACCCACGTCCACGTCTGGCCAGATGAGATTGCAAGTCGAGCTCTTGCTGCCCCGCGGGGAGATCTCACTCGTTTCGGTGACGGGACCGTCTCTGGCGCACTAGCAGCAATGGATCAGGCGGGCATCGACAAAGCGATAACTCTTAATGTCGCAAATCTTGCCCGACACGTCGAAAGAACAAATACCTTTGCCGAAAGTCTTCCTACGGATCGCTTCATCGGATTCGGAACCATTCATCCCGATTTGAGCGTCGAAGAAAATTTGGCCAGTCTGGAACGGCACAACATTCCAGGGGTCAAGATCCATCCGCTCTTCCAAGGATTCGCACTCGATGACCGACGATTGTGGGACATTCTCGATCCCATGCGAGGCACCTATGTCTGCATCATCCACGTAGGCGAGGGAGGCGACTCATCAGCAAACGATCGATGCACTCCCGAAATGTTGCGCAACCTCATCGAAGCATTGCCTGGATTAGATGTCGTTGCCTGCCACTTCGGGGGATACCGCAGACATGAGGAAGCAGCTTCGTACATTCAAGGGCTCCCCGTGTACCTCGACACCTCTTGGCCACCCGGTTTGGTGAGTGTCGCACCGGAAATCGTTCGTGATGTAGTCCGACGCCATGGTGCCGACCGGATCGTCTTCGGGTCGGACTGGCCCATGAGCGATCCCGAGCAAGATGTAGACACTCTTCGACGTATCGGCCTCACCGACGAGGAAGTCCACATGATCCTGGGCGGCAATATGGCCAATTTGTTGGGCCTGTCATCCCCATAACCAATGAAGGTGGGAACTGAATGCCTCAACAAGGGCGTGACGCAGTCATCGTCGGTGCCGTTCGTACGGCTGTTGGACGAAGTCACCCCGAAAAGGGTTTGTACAAGGATCTCCATCCTGTCGACCTGCTAGGCCAGACACTCGTTGGGCTGTTGGAAACAACGGGGATAGACCCTGCAGAGGTAGAGAATCTGATCGTCGGATGCGTCTATCAGATTGCCGAGCAGTCACTTGGTATCGGGCGCAATGCTTGGCTTGCGGAGGGCCTTCCCATCGAAACAGGGGCCACCACATTGGATATCCGCTGCGGCTCCGGTCAGCAGGCAGTCAACTTTGCGGCGCTTAGTATCGCCGCCGGTGTCAATGACGTAGTGATAGCTGGTGGCGTCGAGCACATGGGACGAGTCGGCTTCAAGGTCAACGAAGGGGCGCAGAAGGAGTGGGGGGCTGCGTTCACCGATCAACTGCTTGAAAGGTACTCGCTGGTACCTCAAGGCGAGGGAGCGGAACGTCTGGCTGACACTTGGGATATCTCACGAGAGGACATGGACTCGTTCTCAGCCGAATCCCACGCACGAGCTCATGCAGCAACGGTCGGAGGGTCCTTTGATCGAGAGATCATCGGGATCAAAACACCGTCGGGATTGGTCACTCTTGACCAGGGCATCCGTGCTGACTCATCCGTTGAGTCGCTTGGCGCCCTCAAGCCAATATTTAGGAATATCGGCGGAAGAGTCACCGCAGGGAATTCGTCACAGATCTCCGATGGCGCGGCGGCGTTACTGATTATGAGCAGGGCTAAGGCGGATTCACTCGGGCTACGGCCTCGTGCGCGCATAGTTGATCAGGTAACACTCGGCGTAGATCCGGTGACGATGCTCACCGGACCAATTCCGGCTACCCGAAAGATCCTGGAGCGCAATGGCCTGTCGATATCAGACCTCGACGTAATCGAGATCAACGAAGCCTTCGCATCAGTGGTCCTCGCGTGGCAGAAGGAGTTTGATCCGGCCATGGACCGAGTCAACCCTCGAGGTGGAGCAATCGCTCTCGGTCATCCACTGGGCTCCACTGGCGCGCGCCTCATAACCACTCTCCTCCACGAGCTGGAGGATCTCGATGGTCAGCTCGGGCTCGTCACCATGTGCTGCGGTGGAGGCTTAGGGACCGCGACCCTCATTGAGCGGATCTAGGAACTTGGCAGCAAATCCAACATTGCTTTAACTACCTCAGTGCCTTCGGCAACAACGGCGACGTCTGCGATAGAAAAAATGGGCGCCTGAGGATCTGTATTGATCGCGACAATCCGCTGAGCCTTGCGAATCCCGACAAGGTGCTGCATCGCTCCGGAGATCCCAAAGGCGATATAGAGTCGCGGCGCCACTGAGGTGCCGGACTGCCCAATCTGATGCGCATGTGGCAGCCAACCGGCATCAACGACCGGCCGCGATGCACCCAACGCCACTCCGAGCCGATTGGTGAGTTCAACGAATTCTGGAACGCCCTCGGCTCCCAATCCTCGCCCCACAGCGAAGATGACGCCCGCAGAGTTGAGGTCCACTCCAGATCGGGGTGCTTCGGTACTTCCTACTTGTGATACCGCGGAGACACTCGTCAGGGTTGACATGGTTACGACTGGCACCGGGTCTCTTCGGGCTGCTGGCCAGACTCGGTCACGGAGCAGCGCAACCAGCCCACCATCAACGTGCAGATCTACCTCCACCTTCCCTGAATAGGCGGGGCGAGACACGCGCCAGCCCGAGGGCTGGGTTTCCAGCGAAAGACAATCCGTCACGATTGACATGTCGTTCATCGCCGCAACAGACGCTGCGAACTCAGTGTTGCGCCAGTTGAAGGATGCCACAACACACGTGGCCTGAGTGCGCATGAGCGCCTGATGAATGAGTTCCTTAATCTGTTCTACCGAGTTGGGGGCGCACTCAGCAAGCAGTATGGATTTAACTCCCTCATATCCCACCGCCTGTGATTGCGTTAGGCCCCAGGCAACAACGTGTACTTCTTCAGCGCCTGTCTGGAGCGCCGCTGACACTAACTCTGCAGTAATCGGATCAAAGTCGCTATCGCTGACCTCCGCTATGACAACAATCGCAGTCACTGCTCAGCCCTGACCATCTCGAGTAACTTCTCCGCGATGCTTCGAGGATCCCCCGAGATGAACTCGGCGTTACCTGTACTGATTGCAGGCCGCATGGCCACAACCCTTACACGTGGCGTGACCCCAGTGGTATGACTCGGGATCTCTGCCTTTTTGGCAGCCATCTTGTCTTTGAAGGAACCATAACGCGGCTGATGGGGACCGGTCTGCACGGTGACCACGGCAGGAAGTTCGCAGGAGACTATTTCCTGAGCACCGCCTTCCAGTTCACGGTGGGCCGTGAGAGTTTTCCCGTCGACCTGCACGGCGGTAGCGCCTACAACACAGGGCCAGCCGAGTAGTGCCGCAGTTGCCGGCCCAACAGACTGCTGCCCTAGGTCCGAGGATTGCACGCCCACGAGCAGTAGATCAGGACACTCCGATGTGACGGCCTCACACAGCACCCGCCCTACGGCAAGGGGATCAAACCCCATATCTTCTGCACTCATCCGAAATCCTCGATCGACACCCATGCTCATCGCATCCCGCACTACTGCTGTCGCGGGCTCGCCTCCGCATGTGACGACGACGACTTCCTCTGCCTCTGCTCGATCTCGCATGAGAAGAGCAGCTTCGACGGCGTACCCGTCAGCATCGCTCATGGCGAATTCCAGGAAGGCCGGGTCAATGTGGTCACCATCGACTTCGAGAACCCCTGAGACTGCACCAACGTGTTTGAGCGCAACCAGAACCTTCACGCCTCCGGCACCGGTCTCAAAAATGCGCCGCGCTGGATTACTGGGTCGAGAAGTCCATCCTCAAGGTAGTACTCCCACTCACCCTCTAAAGGTGGATTCTCCACCAGCGTTGCAGTGGGATAGGACAAGAGAGCCCGCACCTTCGGATGCATGAAGTAGGCACCTCCAGTGATCAGCCCAAAGCCGGCAAAGAGTTGCGGCTGTGACGTTCGTAACTCCGACACGACAGTTTCTGCGTCACCTTCCATATCGGTGACAGCACGCACCACATCTTGCATCGCCGGCCAGGTGGTTAAGGCTAAGTCGATCCAGGTGTTGTGGATGCCAATTTCTGAGGGGTTAGGGAAGCCATCCACTCCAACAATAAGTACGTCGGCAATTTGCGCAAATCTTTCACGTTGTAACGGGGTGAGTAGATCTCCGGCAGATGCGCTCGATGGGTTTGACGTCATGCTGGGACCACCTGATCGCCGGCCTGTCGCACCATGTTGACGGCGATCCACTTCGAGATTGCCGCAATCGTCGATGTCGGGTTGACCGGTGGCGCCGTGACGAAGACGCTGCCATCAACGACATAAAGATTGGGGATGTCATGCGATCTACCAAATCGATCGACAACTGAGGTGCCCGGGTCGTCACCCATACGAGCTGTACCAAGCAGATGTCCCGGCGGAGCATTGCGCGAAACAACGAATGTTCGCCGTGCTCCTGCGGCAACAAGCGCCTCTGTAGCGCGCTCGACATTAAAATCAATCAAGCGACTCGTGTTCTCAGATCGTCGGTAATTGATCTTTGCCGCAGGTAGCCCGTCTGAGTCCGTCAGATTCGAGTCAAGCGAAACGAAGTTGCCTTCCTCGGGCAGATCCTCCGCGATGATTCCCCAGATGATCGAATGTCTGACCTGCTCCTTGATCCGTTCGGTGAAGTGCTCACCCCAAAATGGCAGCTTCTCATTACCTTCACCGAACATCTGGCGAGCCAGACTGATCATCGGACCGACAGGGTCGTACAGGGTCCAGTACGCACCACGCACAAATCCACGCGATGCATCCGTGTCATAGAACTGCATCGATCCCAGTTTTGATCCACTTGGTCCGATTTCATCAAGCTCGTCGTCGAAAATCCCAGAGACTGTCGCGCAGGGATGCAGCATGAGTCGCTTGCCGACGAGTCCCGAGGAATTCGCCAAACCATTCGGGTATTTGGCCGACGACGACATCAACATGATTCGTGGC
>CAINMH010000085.1 GCA_903850745.1 uncultured bacterium | reverse complement strand
GCGAGACCCAAGCCTGCTGCGATGGTCACCATCGAGATCACCACGGCGCCGAAGTATGGGGTGTCCTCTTTCACTGTCGCGGCAATCACAAACCCGGCAGCCATCACAAACAGCCCCAAAACAACGATTGCCTTGGATCCAAAGCGATGCATCAGGATGATCGCTACCGGCGACATGACACCAGTCGCCACAGCGAAGGGAAGCGTGCGGATGCCGGCCTCTAACGGACTGAAGCCTTGAATGAACTGTAGGTATTGCGTAATGAGGAAGATAAATCCAAAGAGTGCGAAGAACGCTGTCGCAATTGACAAACTCGCCGCGGTGAATCGGGCGTTCTTGAACAACCGCACGTCTAGCAGCGGATGAGACAGCCGCCTCTCCACCAATACGAACACAGCCATGACGACCAAGCCGCCAACGAGTGCCGCCAGAATCGCCGGTGACGTCCAACCCCAAGAGGGCCCCTCGATGATGGCCCAAATAACTAGCCCCACACCCACAGCTGAGAGGACCAATCCGCGATAGTCCATTCGACCCACCTTCGGATCACGCGACTCCGGCAGGAGGAATGCACCCAGGACGATCGCGACAATAACCACGGGGATATTGACCATGAAAATCGAGCCCCACCAGAAATGCTCCAGGAGCAACCCACCCACGATCGGTCCGATTGCAACGGCGACGCCCACCATCGCCGTCCAAATGCCGATCGCTGCAGCACGTTCCTTCGGGTCAGTGAATACGTTGACGATGATCGCGAGCGTCGCCGGGAAGATAAGCGCAGCGCCAATGCCCATCAATGCACGGGCACCGATGAGTTGGCCCGATGTCGTGGCCAGAGCGGCCAATGCAGAGGTGATCGCGAAGACGACTAGCCCAATTTGAAGAGCACGCTTACGGCCGAATCGATCGCCGAAGTGCCCCATGGCAAGTAGCAGAGCCGAGAAAACCAACGTGTAGGCATCGACGATCCACTGGAGCTCGGTCGTGCCCGCCCCCAGCTCCTTGTTGAGCGTAGGGAGCGCCACATTGACGATCGTGTTGTCGACGACAGCCAAGAGCAGGCTCAGACACAGAACTCCTAAGGCCAGCCATCTACGACTCTTGCTCAACATAGGACACTCCCATTATGTTATAGAACATTGTTCTTTATCTATAGGACGGTATGCTAGCCCCGTGAGCGCACAAGTGCAAGGGACACGAACTCGGACCGCGAGCGTGGCGGTCACTGATTCGCTGATCGACGCAGCGCTGGCCATCCTCGAAGAGACCGGATTGCCTGGGCTCACTGTCCGAGATGTAGCTGCCCGCGCGGGCGTGGCCCCGATGGGTGTCTACTCGCGATTCGGCAGCAAGGACGGCTTACTCGAAGCCTTGTTTATGTACGGATTCGCGTCGCTGCAGGCTGCTATCGAAACCCCACCCACCGCCAGCCCACTCACACGTCTCCGAACCGGGTGCCAGGGCTATCGCAGGTTTGCCATTCACAATCCGCAGCTCTACCACCTGATGTTCGAGCAGATGTTGCTGCTCGACCTATCCCCTGAAGCCAAGGACTTGGCCCAACGCTCATTCGGCACATTGGTCGAACGGGTGCACGCGGCCATGACCTCCAGCGAACTCGCTGGCACCAGCAGCACTGAAGTCGCCCAACAAGTCTGGAGCGCCATGCACGGCGCGGTGAGCCTTGAGATCGCCGGAGTTCATTTTGCAACCGATCGAGCGCAGAGCTTCACCGCAATGCTCGACGCCCTTCTGATCGGAATGGCACCACGTCGTTAAGGAACTACCGGGCGGTGACTTGGACTTTCAGGTAGTAGTTCTTGCCGGCGCTGGTCTTGAAGCGAATGTTGAGTGAACCGGCACGTGAGGCCTTAAAGGCGGTGACCTTCAAGTTGCCGTTAGCATCCGATCGCAAAGTGCCGATGGTCTGGTAGTTGGTCGTAGGGCGATTTTGGAACGTGGCACTCACCTCGACCTTGATGCTC
>CAINMH010000084.1 GCA_903850745.1 uncultured bacterium | reverse complement strand
CGTCGGGGGTTGGTTCGGCGAGTCCTAGGCATCCTGGGGGCTGCGCCGCGGCAGGATGCGTACATGGGCGTTGATGAGTTGCGAGCCGAAACGTACGCCGAACTGTGGGCCACGGTTAATGACTCGAGGGCCACCTGTGAGGACTTGGCTGCCGCGTTTAAGGGAGCCGTCGGCGACAACGAGATCCGTACGGCCGCCATCACGCACGCCAATATGACCGATCGAGCGATTGAAGCGATATTTCTAGCCGGCGGCGAACCATCTAAGGCGACCCTCGTACTGTGCGATCGCCCGCGATTGCTCATGCTCTGGGCGTTATCCCCACGTGCAAACGTTCGTGCGATGGTCGCGTCGAACCCTCACACGCCGGCCGCGATGCTCGAGGAGCTTGCTGAGGACCGCGATGAGTCTGTGCGGGCGGTCGCACTACTTAATCAAGCAAAGCATTGAGACTGATCGTGGGCACCACGATCCACCCTTCGCGTCTCGCCTGTTCCAATTGCCCTGCGGTGGGTTTGTGCCAATGCCCGAGTGTATGAGCGCGTGAGATGAGGGCTGCAATCACGGCGTCGAAAGCATCATCGTTCTCTCGACAAGTCGACTCAAAAGGACCCATCGAAAGCCATGGGGCTAGCTCGAGAAGATTGTCGACAAGGCCGGACAAGTGCGCGCTATTCGCACCCTTGTAAGAGGATGCTCGAAGGCCCCAAATTTTGAGAGCGATGGCCGGGTATACCTCGGCAATTCGACCCTGACCAGCACGATCGACGATCTCGCCGGAGTCGCGAAGTTGTGCGAGGAGTGACGAAGCGCGCATCGCGGTCAATCCAATGCGATCGGTTGACACGCTTAGGGGCCAGCGACCGAATTCCTTAGCCACTACGACATCGGTGAGGCGAAAAGCCATGTGCCGACGCGAGTCGTCCGACCCGCCAGCCTCCGCTGTTTGCGTGTTGTGGTGTTGACGGTCAACAAATGTTGTGAAAGCGTCCGGCCACCCAAATGGAACGTCAATCCCGACAAAATCCGCTTCTTGGCAGGCGTTGAGAATTGCATCGTCTGTGCTATGAGTATCCAGACCGATCACGTACACGGCATTCTTAGACCACGCAATCCGAGCAACTGCTGTCTTCGCCGGCTGAGTTGCTAAATCGACGCCCACTGTCAGCATGTCTCCAGACTAAGGGATGAAGGCCGGAAGACCGTAAGGCAAGCAGCAGCCATGTCTCCTAGATCAGAGTTCGACGTCGGTCGAAGCCCACCGCTGTCTTCTTTGAACACACAGTGTTGACTGTCTTCTATGACCTTGCCTGCGATGCCGCTTTCGGTCCTCGATTTGGCTCCCGTCTCAGCTGGATCAACTCCGCAAGAAGCGCTGGCTTCCACGATTGCTCTCGCACAACACGTTGAGGCGCTGGGGTTCACCCGCTTCTGGGTAGCAGAGCATCACAACATGCCGGGCATTGCGAGTTCAGCTCCATCAGTGTTGATTGCGGCACTAGGGGCCGCGACATCGCGCATCCGGATCGGCTCAGGTGGCGTCATGCTGCCCAACCATCCACCGCTCGTGGTTGCCGAGCAGTTCGGCATGTTGGAAAACCTCTACCCGGGCCGCATCGACCTAGGAATCGGTCGCGCTCCCGGCACCGATCAGACCACGGCGCGGGCCCTGCGCCGAAGTGTCGACCAATTGTCAGTTGATGATTTCCCGGACCAACTCAACGACTTGATGTGCTTTCTGCAAGGCGAATTCCCCGAGGGCCATCCCATGGCAAAGATCGCCGCTGCACCTCACCCGGCATCGATGCCGCAGATTTGGCTGCTTGGTTCGAGTGGCTACAGCGCGCAGGTTGCGGGCATCCTCGGGTTGCCATTCGGATTCGCCCATCATTTCAGTGCGCGAAACACACTCCCGGCGCTGGAACTTTATCGCCGGTCGTTCCGGCCCTCAGCGGTCCTAGATAAACCGTATGCCGCTATTGGCGTACGCATGGTGATCGCCGAGAGCGATGAGCGCGCGGAGTTCCTCTCCGGATCGAGCATGCTGTCGTTCTTACGCATGGCCACCGGCCGGCTAGGCCAGTTGCCATCGCCCGAAGAGGCTGCGGCTCATCCGTGGACGCGCCAAGAGCTTGAGTTCGTTGCTGATCGACTCGATGGCCAGGTGATCGGCAGCCCGGAGACTGCGGAACGCGAGCTCGCTGAGCTGCTTGAGCAGACTCAGGTCGATGAATTGATGATTACGACCGCACTTCACGACCCGGTTGAGCGCACGACAACGTTAACCCGAGTCAGCGAGATGTTCGCAAAGAGTTGAAGTCACCTCGGCGGGTGGCGCACCCAGGCCTCAGACTTCTACGAGCGAGAGAGCGGCGTGAAGTGGGTGACTTCGGGGAGCGATTCGAAGTAGGGCGACAGAAGTCGGCGCCACTCGATGAAGAGGTCCGACTCGCGAAAGCCCACCGTGTGATCTTCGAGTGTGTCCCACTCAACCAGAAGTAGGTACTGCCCAGGTGTCTCGATACATCGGGACAAGGCGAGATTCCGAAAGCCCTTAGAGCTGGCGATCACCAAGCGAGCCTGCTCAAAGGCGGCCTCGAAGTCGGCTTCGCTGCCGGCACGGATAGTGAAGAAGGCGTGTTCAACGATCATGCGGAAAACGTACCGCACGTGCGAATTGGAGAGTGCTGACGCCGGCGTGGGTACCTAAACGGCGGGTTTCACGTCAAGTACTACCTCGAACTCAAGCAAGTTCGCGCCGTGGGACACCGGTTTGCCGGGTTGCCCAGCATGGGCCGCGCGCGCATCACCATCACGCCACGCAGCGAAGGACTCCTCGTCGGCCCAGTGGGTGACTACGAAATAGCGATCTTCGCCTGCAACAGGGCGCAGGAGTTGGAAGCCGAGGAATCCGGGTGCGCCATCGACCGAATTGGCGCGCGCAGCAAATCGGCTCTCCAACTCGGGGCCAGCTCCGGCGGGGACATTGATCGCATTGATCTTTACGACACTCATGGGTGCAGCGTACTTCGACGCGAAGACGCTAGTCTGCTGCGCAACACAAAGGAGCCCTCATGAATATCGCGCTGTGGATTGCCGCGGGCCTACTTGGCGCCATCATGCTCATCTCCGGGGTTATCAAGATCTTCAGTTCACGTGAGCAACTCGAGAAGAACATGGAGTGGGTGAAGGACTCCAAGATGGGCTTCGTGCGCCTCGTGGCGCTGCTGGAAATCCTCGGCGCGATCGGTGTCATCCTGCCGGGTGCCGTCGGAGTCTCACCTGCACTCGTGCCATGGGCAGCAATGGGTCTTGCCTTGATCATGGCGGGCGCGATCGTGTTGCACATTCAGCGAGGCGAGGGCTTAAAGGCGGCACTTCCGGCCATCGTGTTGCTTGCGCTCGCCGTGTTCGTCGCGTGGGGCCGCTTCGGTGCGTACGCCTTCGTGTCCTGAGCGCGACTACTTGACGGTGATCGTCTTACTCTGATTGAGAGCCAAAAATCGGGAAGTCGCTGGGGCTGTAATCTCGGGGGCTGTGATCCGCAGCGAACACGTTCCAGGCTTCTTCCCGCCAGTGACTGTGAAGAAGGTCTTGCGATTCTTCTTAGCTGGTGGCGCCACCGTGCACATGCTGCCGTTAAGTACTTGAATACTCACAGGAGAGCCTTCTTGCGTCACCGAGGAGATCTGCACCTTCTTGCCGATGCCAAGAGTTTTAGCGACGGCAACATTGGTCTGCGCAGTGTGTAGCCAAAGCTTGCGAATCGGACGCACGTAGCCACCGTCAAATCCGAACGCCACGCCGAGTTGGACGGAGGGATTGTCGATCTGGTTTAGCCCGAAATTGGCTACGTACCAGAGGTGCCCGAGATCCGAGTCATATTCCCCAGCCGACGAGGCAAGGTAGATGCTGGCTGAGAGTCCTTGCGCGGCGGCACTCGTGGAAGTCTGTGCGAATGCCTTATACATCGCCCAGATCTCCATCTCAGAAGGCAGGTACCACTCCGAGTCAAGAGTGGATAGCAAGTCGAATGGATCATCCTGTCCAGTGTTCTGCGTCTGGCGCTTGAGAAGCTTTGTATTGGCGTCTCCGGCACCTACTCTCCAATCAAGCAGATTCGACCCGAGATTCGAATACTTGGGGACAGTGACGAAGGGATCGTCAATGCCTCCAAAGCCTTCATACCAGCCTTGTGGGGCTGCTTGAAGATACTTCCAGCCGCCGGACGCTGCTGGAATCACACCGCCGCTCAAGTATGTATAGGCCCTGAGATCTAACTGAGTCTGCAACTGGAACTCGGTCGGGCTAAAGATTTCGTTAATGAGGCCTGATGCAACATTGAGGTTCGCAGGCACCGCTCCGGCGATATAGATCCTGTCGCCAGCGACAAGGTTATGCGGTGCAGATGTGGTGATCGTCAGATAATTCTCAGCAGCCGAGTTGATGTTCGAGATCCGAATCTCGCGGTTGACGTAAATGATCTTGCCGCCACCAGGGCCAACGTCACCGACGTTGCACCGACCTCCTTGGGCGCACGTGGGGGCCACCCGCGGCGTGGGTGAGGAAGATGCCGACGCCACACTTGGGGCGAGAGCGGCCGCTAGGGCCAGGGCTGCTACGCCAGCGAGCAGACGGGTGGTTGTGCGTGCGAGGAGGGCCATGTGGAGAAGGGTAACCCTATGTTCGCCCTGAAGTCGGGTTTTCACTCTGTGGAGGGCTTGACCTGATAGGCGTTCGTCGCGTGGGGCCGCTTCGGTGCGTACTCCTTCGTGTCCTGAGCGGGACTACCTGACGGTGATCGTCTTACTCTGATCGAGGGCCCAGTACTGGTAGGTCTCTGGGGCGGTGATCCGCAGGGAGCAGGTGCCTGCTTTCTTGCCGCCGGTGAGTGTGAAGAAGGTGTTGCGATTTTTCTTTGCTGGCGCCACGATCGTGCACACGCTGCCATTGAGCACTCGAAGGCTCACGGGGGTGCCTTCCTTGGTCACCGAGGGAATCTGCACCCTCTTGCCGATGCCAAGATTCTTAGCGACGGCAAGATTGGTCTGCGCAGTGTGTAGCCAAAGTTTGCGTATGGGACGGAATTTGATCGGATCAATACCTAATGCAACACCTAAGCCGACACCATCATTGTCGACAAGGTTGTTTGCGAAGTTGGCCGAAAACCAGCCGTGGCCGAAATCGTTGAAAGAACCAGCGGACGAGGCTAGATAAAGGTCTGGCGAAATGCCCTCGGCCGCGGCACTCGTGGAGTTACGTGCTAAAGCCTTGTACATCGCCCAGAGCTCCATCTCAGAAGGCAGGTACCACTCTGGATCAAGGCTCGCGAGTACATCGAAGGGATCATCCTGAGCGGCGTTCTGCGTCTGGCGCTTGAGAAGCTTTGTGTTGGCGTCTCCGGCACCTAATCTCCAATCGAGCAGATTCGATGCGAGATTTGCATAGACGGGCACGGTGCTGGAGGGATCAGCAGGGGTTCCCGACCAACCCTGTGGCGCGGCTTGCAAGTAATCCCAACCCCCGGGCGCCGCCGCGATCTTGCCGCCACTGGAATACGTGTAGCCGGTGAGGTCCGAAGGAGTGCGCACGAGGAATTCGGTTGTGGAGAGCAACGAGTTAACGGTCACTGAAACATTCAATCCCGTGGGGATGGCACCGGTGATGTCGATTCGGTCGCCGGGGAAAAGTTTATGTGGAGAAACTGAGGTGACCCTGGCGTAGTTGGCGTCATCCACGGCGATATTGGAGATCCGAATTTCACGGTTGACGTAGATGATCTTTCCGCCACCGGGGCCAACGTCACCGACGTTGCAACGACCTCCCTGGGCGCACGTGGGTGCCACCCGCGGCGTGGGTGCAGCAGACGCTGACGCCACGCTTGGGGCGAGAGCCGCCGCTAGGGCCAGAGCGGCTACGCCAGCGAGCAGACGGGTAGATGTGCGTACGAGGAGGGCCATGTGGAGAAGGGTAACCCTATGTTCGCTCTGAAGTCGGGTTTTCAGTCTGCGGCAGTCTTATGGCGCTCAACTTGCGCCTGATCAGCGTTTCGGAACGAGTGCAGTGACGCGTAGTGGCCGTCCTGTGCCGTAGGTGCTCAGGGGGGTTACTGAGATCGTGTATCGCTGGCCGAGGGTAAGTCCAGCGATGGTTACTCGAGTAGCCGTGACAAGTTTGGCTTTACTGGGGAGCGTTCCCGACGCGGACCAGTTGATGCGGTAGCCATTCGGCTTTGCGCCACGTGCAGGAGTATTCCAGGTGACCACGATCTGACCCTTGCCGTTTTTGGCAACCGTGGCGATGCGTGTCAGTCCCTGAACCGCGCTCGGCGGTGCCTGTGGGGTTGCCGTAGCAATTGCTGACCACGCTCCCGTAGAGCCAGCGCGAACGGAGAATGAGTAAGTCCTGCCATTCTTGAGACGCGACCACGTGTAGGTAGTTGCTTCCGAACCAATGTTGCGCGCTCGACTCCACCTCGTGGTGCCCGTGCGGTAGCGGACCTGGTAGGCGACTGGGTAATCTGGCGCCTCCCAGGTGAGTATCACTTGTGCATTGCCGGCTGCTGCCGACAGGTGACGGGGCGGGCCCTGAGGCATCGGATATTGGATAGTTATCTGCGAGGAACCTGAGGGAATGCCTCCCGAGCGGGCAAACACGAAGGTGTCAGCCTCGATGAGCATGGAGCCGGCACCTCCTCCGCCACCTCCCGACCCAGCGATAGTTGTGCCGCCTGAGCCCGCACCCCAGCAGCCGTCGCTGCCGCCTCCTCCAGGAACCGCACCCGCGAGGGGCGCTCCGCCATCACTGATGTAGCCGTCGTTGCCAGCTGGCGCACCATGTGCCCCGCCGGTGTAGTTGCCGGTCTGCCCGCCGCCGCCAGGGCTGGCGCCTTGACCCGCTTCGCCTGCTCCTCCCATAACGATCGCGTTGTTTGGATCCCCGTCCCACACTGGGGCATCTCCACCCTTGCCACCGGCGACCGCACTGTCAGAGCAGCCCGCACCACCACCGCCCGGGATCCAACCTTTGTAACCATTTGTCGTGCGGGATCCGGAGGACAAGTAGAACGCCATGCCCCCTGCCGCAGCGGCCGGATCCCCGTCTGGGCACGACACTTCTGTAGACGGATTTCCGACGGCGAGAGCAAGCTCCTCGCCTGCAGCCATAGGGATTGTGACCATCATGGTTACGCCCTTGCCGCCAGCAACTTGGACAGTTCCGTTATCGGTGCCTTCACCATCTCCGGTCTTAATGGTCAGCCAAAGGCGAGTGACACCTGCAGGTGTCACGAAAAGCTCGCCTTCGGTGTGAGACGCATCTGCCACCACGATTGTGCACATGCCGTCAGCGACACTTCCAACGGTCAGGTCGGTTTCGCAAGGGTCGATGTCCCAGTTATCCGCAACGGCGCTGCCGGCGGACAGGCTGACTACGGTGACTACGGCAGTCGCACAGGCTAGAGCGCGAAGTGCGAATAAACCCCTATTCATCATGGCTCCTGGTTCGTTGCTTTGGCGTCCGTTCCTATGGCAAGGAATTGTATGGGACCAAAAAGGCCATGACTGGATTTCGGCGCGCTTCCCACTACTCATTGGCAACCCTCATTACGATCTTCCACCATGAGTCCTGTCACGCTGTCCTTAATCATCTGCGGTGCCGTGTGTCTCCTGACCTGGATCCCGTCGCTCTTCACAGGTGACTCGTCCTGGGTGGACCGTATGTGGTCGATCATTCCGGTCGTCTACGCGTGGGTGTTTGCGGGCTTAGCCGGTTTGTCAGATGCGCGCCTCAACATCATGGCCATCCTGATCACGCTGTGGGGCATTAGGCTTACCTTCAACTTCGCCCGTCGTGGCGGCTACTCGGGCTATGAGGACTATCGCTGGCCGGTCTTGCGCGCGAAAATGAAGCCGTGGCAGTACCAGCTCTTCAACATTTTCTTCATCGTCATCTTCCAGAACCTCCTGCTCATGGCCATCGTTTTCCCCATGTGGACAGTCAGCCAGAATCCCAGCGCCGGTTTGGGTGTCGGTTTCGACATCTTGGTGGTGTTGTTCGTGCTTGCGCTCATTGGCGAGACGGTTGCCGATCAGCAGCAATGGAACTTCCAGAAGCGCAAGCACGCGGCAATCGCAGCCGGACAAACACCAGAGTCACGCTTCTGCCAGAGCGGGCTTTTCAAAGTGTCGCGCCACCCCAACTACTTCTTTGAGCTTGCGCAGTGGTGGATTGTGTTTCTGATGGGTGCGGTTGCCGCTGGCTCGCTTTGGCAATGGACTGGCGTAGGAGTGCTTGTCTTGACAGGACTCTTCGTAGGCTCGACTCGATTCACCGAGCAGATCACGTTGTCGAAATACTCGGAGTATGCGAGCTATCAAAAGCGCGTCTCTGCGGTGATTCCGTTCTTCCCGCGTAAGTCCGAGGTGACGAGCGCGACTGTGTAACGCAAAAGATATGCCTCGAAAATTGTTCAGAAAATCTTGTGGATTATTTGTCTAGATACTTGTCGTTGTCAGACCCATCGCGTAGTATTTTCTCACGCAGTTGGTTCGCTTTCTACAACCGTATTTGTCTTTTTTTACTTGGACTATTTGGCCATTCGGCCGGGATTACGTCTTCTTGGGATTACGCCCCTGACCCCCCGTCGAAAAGGCCCCTACATGTCCGTAGCAACCTCCACCCCACGTCGGTCACGCCGCCGTCGCGTCGATGTGCGCGTGCGAGATCTGCGTCCTCGCGTTATCCCGACACGTTCGGCAACTGAAGTGGTTGCATCCCTTGCGGAGGTGATGGACGAGCTCATCGCGCTCGTTTCGCGTGGCAATGACGGGCTGACGGGTTCGACAGGCGTGGGCGCGGGTGACATTGCGGTTGCACTCGCGGGGGAGCGCCGTCGCCTCGAAGCTGCACTCGCAGGCGTCGTCGGTGTGCACGCATCAGGCAGTGAGTGGGCGGCCGAAGGCTTTGCCAATCCCAAAGCATGGCTGCGGGCCCACACTGGAGACGGCTCAGCAGCTGCGGGCCGACTAGTCGCCCAGTCACACGCCTCAGTGACATGTCCGGTGATGGCCGAGGCATGGGCTGACGGCCAAGTCTCCTGGAGCCACGTGGCGGTGCTCGCAGATGCGCACAAGGCCTTTCCACAGCTTCGGCCCGGGCTATCGGCTATGGAAGGGGAGTTGGCCTATGCAGCGGCGGGTGTAGAGCCTGAAGAGTTTGGTCGCATTCTCTTCGAGCACCTGCATGCCCTTGATCCAGACGCCCTTGATGAGGCAGACGCGGCAAAGCGTCGCGATCGGGTTGGGTTGCACGCGTCCCGCACATTTGATGGATACGTACGCCTTGATGGGCTGTTGCCACCGGAGTTAGGTGAGTCTCTGCTCACGGCTCTCGCAGCTGCACGCGAGGCCACTCGACTAGCAGACTCCGACCCGAGCGCCCCCACATTGGCTGATCCGAAGATCTCCGGCTCGGCCCCTACCTTTTCCCAGCGAAATATGGCCGCACTCGCGCACATCGTGGCGGCAGCTGCTTCCGTGAGCGGCCCCGAGGGGCTGCCTTCTGTGCAGGGTCAGCGACCAGTCGT
>CAINMH010000083.1 GCA_903850745.1 uncultured bacterium | reverse complement strand
GCAGAGCTAGTCCCCACCAATCCGGTAGTCACGACAGCGAGCACAGCGGCGGCAGCAAGACTGCGACGAATCATTGAAAGTCCTTAGCGGTAGTTGACGAACTGCACGGGAAAGTCCAAGTCTGCATCCTTAACCAACGCGATGACCTCCTGAAGGTCGTCGCGGCTTGGGCTAGTGACGCGTAGTTCCTCACCCATGACCTGGGTTTTGACCTTCTTGGGCCCCTCGTCGCGGATCAGTTGCCCGAGCTTTTTGGCCTGCTCCTTGGAAATGCCAGCCTTGAGCTTGATGTCAATCTTGAATTCCTTGCCCGACTGGCGAGGCGCGGCAGCGTCAAGAATCTTCAGCGAGATCTGGCGCTTGATGATCTTCTCCTTGAGCACCTCGAGAGCGGCCTTAGCGCGATCCTCGGTCTCGGCCTTGATCTCGATGCCCATCTCGCCCTGCCAGGCGATCTCAGTCCCCGTGTTCTTGAAGTCAAAGCGCTGGGCGAGCTCCTTGGCGGTCTGCTGCAGGGCATTGTCGACCTCTTGATGGTCAACCTTGGACACGATGTCGAACGAGGAATCAGGCATGGCGCCATTGTGCCGTACATGGGTTGGAGTTGGGCCCACGGTTATGGATTTCGCTCATGAACGATGAGGACGATTCCACCCTTGGCTCCAGCGGCGCCGACCTCGGGCGGTATCCTTCTCAGGCTGCTCAGGGCCGTGGCCTGCAGGCGGCGTGGCAGGTTGCCCGAGCGGCCAATGGGAGCGGACTGTAAATCCGTCGCGAAAGCTACAGAGGTTCGAATCCTCTACCTGCCACCACGTACGAAAGCCCGGGTCATCACCTGAGATGCCCGGGCTTTCGCATGAGAGCGACTACTTCTTCAAAGTGCCGATTCTGAATTGAGCGAGTGTCGACATTGGAGTGCCACTTGTGCCGTGCATTCCCTTAAAGGCTTTAGTGCCGTTGCCGCCACACAAGGCCAGGATCTTGTCAGCGCCACCAGGATGTTGGTTGACCCACGACGTCAGGTTGTAGACACTCCTGCCGATGATTGTCCAGCACTTCGTTGCCGAATCGCGCTTCGCGACCTGAGCGGCGGTGTACGACTTCGTCGCAGCAGCAGCTGGGGCTGCTGTTAGGGCAGCACCTCCCATGAGGAGCGCGAATGTGAGTACTGCTCCCGCGGCCTTCTTTGATGTTTTCATTTCGTCTTCCTTTCACAAGGAGGGGCTGGTGCAGGAATTTGCGTTGGCACCCATTAAACGGCATCAGACCGGTTGAAGCATCAATTAGTCTGGTTGCTAACCTGAAGGGTGACTTCTTCCCCCGAAACCTCTCCCACATTTGAACTTGACCCAAAGCGCTGGTTGGCCCTCGTGGTCATCGCAATTACGCAATTGATGGTTGTTCTCGATGCGTCGATTGTAAATATTGCGCTACCGGCCATGCAAACAAGTTTGGACATTTCTGACGCTGATCGGCAGTGGGTTGTCACCGCATACACGTTGGCGTTTGGCGGCCTCCTGCTGCTCGGCGGGCGCATCGCGGACTACGCGGGTCGCAAGCGCATGCTCATCGTGGGTCTCATCGGATTTGCCGCTGCATCCGCACTTGGTGGCATCTCAGGCAACTTCACCATGCTCTTGTGCGCTCGTGCGCTGCAGGGTGCGTTCGCGGCACTTCTCGCGCCGGCGGCCTTGAGTTTGATCTCAGTCACATTCGTTGATTCGAAGGAGCGCGCCAAGGCGTTTGGTGTTTATGGGGCGCTTTCAGGCAGTGGGGCAGCGATTGGACTCATCCTCGGCGGGCTACTCACTCAGTACGCGTCGTGGCACTGGACCCTCCTCGTGAACGTGCCCATCGCCGTGGGCGCCGTTTTGCTTGCTATTCCATACGTACGCGAATCCAAGGCCGAGGGAAAGACAAAGTACGACATTCCAGGTGCTATTACCGTCACGTTGGGACTTGTCTCCTTGGTGTACGGCATCACTAAGGCGTCGAGTGAGGGATGGGGTGGCACCCAAACGCTGACTTTCATCGGGATCGCATTGGTGCTACTGGCCCTCTTCTTCGTCATCGAGGCAAAGTCTTCGCACCCATTGCTGCCGCTCAAGATTTTGGCCAATCGCAATCGCGGCGGTGCCTATCTTGCATCGTTCTTTGTGGGCATTGGATTGTTTGGAATGTTCCTCTTCCTGACGTTCTACTTCCAAGGAGTTCTCGGCTATTCGCCGCTGAAATCCGGTCTGCTCTTCCTACCGTTCTCGGCTGGCGTGATTCTCAGTGCTGGTGTTGCTTCTCAGCTGATTCCACGAATCGGACCGCGGATTACCACGACGTGTGGATTCGTCCTCGCAGCTCTGGGCATGATCGTGTTTGTACGTCTAGAGGCGACAAGTGACTACGTGACGGCCATTCTGCCGGGCATGATTTTGCTCAGCGTCGGCATGGGTCTGGTTTTCGTGCCGATCTCCGCTGTGTCGCTTTTTGCGGTGGGCAATCGCGATGCCGGAGTGGCCTCCGCAGTACTTAACACCAGTCAGCAAATCGGTGGATCCATTGGCGTTGCGTTCTTGAATACGATTGCGGCATCGGCCACGGCTGCCTTCATTCTCGACAACAACCTCCCGGGACCTACCCCAGACGCACTCGTGCATGGATTTTCTACGGGCTTCATGTGGAGCACGGGCATTCTGATTTTCGCCGGACTCATTTGGGTATTCCTGGTCAACATGTCGAAGAACGACATGGCAGCAGGTGACGCGCCGAAGGCACACGTCGGCTAACTCGCGAAGTGTCAGCGCCAGGGCGGCGCTGTGGGCACAGAAGTGATGCCGTCCGGCTCAAGTCCAGCACCGTCTGCACGGCCGAGCATCCACGCCAGCATCTCGCGGGAATCGCCACGTACGCCTGACCCATCGCCCTCGAGTATTTCCAGACGAATCCCGTCAGTTTCAATCCAATCGACCGGGAATGCGCCACCTTCGCGAAAGTCTGCGACGACGATAGGGATGAAGTACTCCGCGAGGCGGCTTGGCCAGTCGCGCCATGTGTACGAGGGGATTCCTAGATCGGAGTGGTGAACACTCACCTCAAGGAGCCGCTGCGGAGCTAGCCGTGAGGCGGTGACTTGGAGAACGGCCCCGAGGATCACGGTCTGATCTATCGCAGTCTCTTTGACGCCGCGCATGTCTCGATCAAGTTGGGCGGCGGACTCGGCAATGGCTTCGAGATGTGCGACGGCCGACCAAGAAGCATGCAACGTCACATCGGCATTGCGGGCTTCGCGCGATGAATACATCGGTCGCTCAACACCGTCAATTAGATAGCGCGCGAGTCGGGCAAGCCCATCAGCGTTGCCTTCGATGTGCGCAAGGACGTGGCCGCGGGTCCAGCCGGGTAGTACAGCTGGCTCCTGCACAGACAGGTCGTTCATCGCCGCGACTGTAGCGAGCAGTTTCTCGGTTTCGACGGCAACTTCATTAAGGTCCCGGTGCCACTGGCTCATGTCATGCGCTCCGAGCTACGAGAAGTTTGATCTCACTCACACTGACGTCTTCGCCATGCTGGTTCACAATCCGGTGACTCCACGTCACAACACCAGCGTCATCTCCACGATCAACTTTGTTGGCGACCTCGGTTTCGACGTGAATCGTGTCGCCGATGAAGGTGGGCTTAAGGAAGCGCAGACGATCAAAGCCATAGAGCGCTTGGGTGTACGGAGACACGAACGGTGTGAGCCCAGTGGAAATGGACAGCACCAACATGCCGTGTGCGATGCGCTGACCAAACCGACCAGCTGCTGCGTACTCGGCATCTGAATGCAGTTGCTGCCAGTCGCCACTGAGCATCGCGAACTGCACGATGTCGGCTTCGGTGATCGTGCGCCCCCGCGTGATGTTGCGGTCGCCTACGCTGATCTGCTCGTACGGCTTCTCGATCACTTAGGTCTCCTCAAGGTTGCTGGCAGGGATTTGTACGAGCGTACTGCGAACTAGTGAAGGCTGGGTGCTTCGGTATGTCCTTGCCAGGCAGTGTGATTCGCTGAGTAGCGTGACTTCCGTGAATGGGTCGAGGCCGTGAGTGTCGCGGCGGGTCGCGAGGCCGGCATGCGACCGGGAGCAGTACTCGCGGCGTCAGTAGTGACTCAGGCGACGGTCTCTGCGATGTTCCAGGGCCTGCCAGCCCTCGGCCCTGCTCTGCAAACAACTTTTGGACTCAACACTGCGACGGTCGGCATCATGCTCGGGTGCGTGAGTGTTGGTGCGGCTACCGTTGTGATTTTCTGGGGCAGATTGCTTGATCGAACGGCTGACAGGTTCATTGCTGCGGTGGGGCTCTTTGGTTCATCGCTATTCCTCATCTGTGCAGCTTTTGCTGCACGAATGTCTACAGCGTGGGTGACAGCTGTCTGTCTCGTGGCAGCAGGAGGGCTCGCCGTCGCTCCCTCACTTGCCATTACGAGTGGTATGGCTCGCGCGTTCAAAGGCACGAAGAGATTTGGGCTCGCCTTTGGAATTCGCCAAGCGGCGGTTCCTGTCGGGGGAGTGCTCGCAAGTGTCACGCTGCCAGTGATCGCCTACAGCCACGGACTGTCTTTGCCATTCGTGGTTCTCGCTGTGGCCATGGTGGTCAGCGGAATTTACGTACTTTTCGTCATTCGGCACGGCGAGCGGACTCCTCGAAGTGCACAATTGCCATCTGCCGATTGGCATCGGATTATTCCGTTACTGGTGAGTTGCGCTCTTTACACATTCACGCAAATTGGAATCTTGGCTCTTCTCACTCTTTTCCTCTTCAACGAGCGCGGCTGGGATCCACGAACTGCAGCACTCATGTACTCAATCGTGATGGCTTCCGCGATTGGCTCACGTATTGCTGTCGGCCACCTGGCTGATCGGCTTGCGGGTGGCGCCTTAAGAATTTATCGAGTGATCGGCATAGTCACAGCGCTATTGCTGATCGCTTCAGCTGCGACGGCGCACTTTTCTATAGTCGTACCGCTTATCATTCTTGCTGCGATTTCAGGAATGACGTGGAATCCGCTGATCTTCGCTCTCACGGTGCAGGCAGTACCGCCGGCACGTCTTGGCGCAACTCAAGGGGTCGTCACGTCGGTAATCTTCCTCGGCGCAGGACTCGCCCCGATTGTCATCGCCCCCATCACCAGCGCCACTTCGTGGTCAGTGGGGTGGCTGATTCTTGCGGCGGCGTGCATCGTCGGCGCTGTTATTGCAAGGGTAGGTAAAGCTCAGTCGAGGTAGTGGACCCCGGTGAGTTCCTCGCTCGCAAGCCAGAGCTGCGTCGCATTGTCGCGGTTGCGCGCCGCACTAGACATGCCGACTTCTTTGGGGTGGCCCCGCATCTCGCCGATACCGCTTGGGCCGATGTATGAACCACCGGCGACGCTCGCGTTGGTCGCTGCATACAACGTGGGGAGAGCGCCCATCTCCGCTGTCTGGGCCATAACGCGATCACCAAGGCCATAGAACTTGTGTCGGAAGCCGCCTCCGTTGAGGGTGGCGGAGGTGCTCTGGAGATTGGTGGAGGCGTAGCCCGGATGAGCTGCTACGGAGAATGCCGCGATTCCGGCTCGTTCAAATCTGCGTTCGAGTTCGCTCATGAAGAGCAGATTGGCGAGCTTGCTCTGCCCGTATGCCCCCCAAGCGCTGTACTTCTGCTCGCCCATGAGGTCGTCGAAGCGCATCCGACCCATGCGGTGGGCACCTGACGAGACGGAGACAACTCGGGAGCCCGGGGTCGCCGTGATGGCGGGCAAGAGCAATCCGGTGAGCGCGAAATGTCCGAGGTGGTTGGTTCCAAACTGCATTTCGAAGCCGTCAACCGTCAGCGCGCGCGGGATGGCCATGACGCCCGCGTTGTTGACGAGGAGATCGAGCCGAGAATGTGCCCCCAACCAGCCAGCGGCAAATTCGCGGACGGCGCCGAGATCAGCCACGTCGAGGCGCTGGACGTCGACCTGAGCCCCGGCATGCCGAGCCCGGATGGCGGTGGCGACATGCTCGCCACGAGCCGTGTCCCGCACCGCGAGGGTGACCTCGGCCCCATGGATCGCAAGTTCGGCGGCCGTGACTAGGCCCAATCCGGAGGTTGATCCGGTCACGATCGCTCGTCGGCCACTGAGGTTCGGGATGTCTGACGTTGTCCACTTCATGAGGCTGATTCAACACGCTGACGCCTATCGCCGCTCTGCGGACTGCTGAATTGGGGCGCCCATGAGGGGGCGTGTACTCTTTCTCATCGGGTCCACGCGGCCCACGGCCCCAATAGCTCAGTCGGCAGAGCATCTCCATGGTAAGGAGAAGGTCTACGGTTCAATTCCGTATTGGGGCTCGGATGGAGTTGAGTGGCCCAGTCAAGTGGCTGAGTCGCGCTGCACCAGCCAAGCGGCGGGGTAGCTCAGCCTGGTAGAGCAAGCGGCTCATAATCGCTGTGTCGCCGGTTCAAGTCCGGCCCTCGCTACTGAATGATGTACGACCCGAAGCACCACCAGTGGGCGCCAGCCCAACTGTCACGAGAAGGGCAATGCCGTGGCCAAGGCCAGCGACGTTCGACCGAAGATCACCCTGGCTTGCCAGGACTGCAAGGAGCGCAACTACATCACCAAGAAGAACCGGCGCAACGATCCGGATCGTCTGGAGATGAGTAAGTTCTGCCCCAAGTGCAACAAGCACACAGTGCATCGCGAGACTCGCTGACGTGGCTCTCAACCCTGATTTCGTCGGTCGGACGTATCCGCCGGTCGGCACCTATCAGGTAGGTCGCGAAAAGATTCGCGAATTCGCGACTGCGATTGGAGACAGCAATCCGCTGTTCCACGATGTGGAGGCCGCGAGCGCTGCTGGCTATGCCGACGTCATCGCGCCGCCAACGTTCGCTTTCGCTCTGGCGTTCCAAGCGATGATCTCGGTCGTATCCGACCCGGAGCTGGGGCTCGACTATTCCCGTGTCGTGCACGGCGAAGAGAAGTTCATCTACGCTCGACCAATCGTTGCTGGTGACGAACTTGTCGTGGCAACGGTCATCGACACGATTCGCGCCGCGGCAGGCAACGACATGATCACCGTCCGCAGCGATATCGCCACGGTCGCGGGAGAGCACGTAGTCACGACTTATTCGCTCACTGTCGCTCGCGGTACGGCCTGAGAGGATCTCGATGCCCACATTCGCTCAGGTCAACGTCGGCGACGCGCTGCCGGCCCAAGACTTCCCAATCACTCGCCTCAACCTTGTCAAATACTGCGGCGCCTCGGGCGACTTCAACTACATCCACTGGAGTGAGAGTTTCGCCAATGAGGTTGGGCTCCCTGGTGTCATCTCGCACGGCATGTTCACGATGGCCGAGGCGGGTCGAGTTGTGACTGATTGGATCGGTGATCCGGGCCAGTTGTGTGAATACTCGGTGCGATTCACTCGCCCCGTTGCGGTGCCTGACGATCTGGTGGGAACTACGATTTCCGTTTCGGGCACGGTTGCCGAAAAGCTCGATGACAATCGCGTCAAAGTAGACCTCACGGCCACGTGTAAGGGCGAGACAGTCCTGGGTCGGGCCTACGCCATCGTTCGACTTCCTTAACGGGCGTGCAGATATGAGATTCGCCGAACTTCCTGAAGTCTCATCGTCAGAATTCACTCATCAGGTTTCTCTCGGTGTGATCGTCGATGGCTGGCCTGAGGACACGGCCACCTGCATTCGTGCGTTACTCGCTCATGCGCCCACGGACGTTCGCGTCATCGCGCTCGATCTCGGTGATGTTGATGGCGCCGGTGCGGTCCTTGACCAATTTGTGACGGCAAGTGCGGGCCGCCTTCAGGTCGTCCATGTTGAGGAGACCCTTCACGACGTTGGCTGGGCAGCTGCGCGCACAGCGCTACTTAAACTCGACACTGCTGAGATCCACGGCGTTCTAGACCTCTCCACGGTTTTTGACGGTGATGCCGTGACTCCACTCCTTGACGCGTTCAGCGATGCGACTGTGGTGGCCGCCGGGTGGCGCGGGGTCAACATGGACACAACCGACTGGTACTCATTCGTGGATGCTGGGCCAGGCGAGGTTGACGCGTTGCTCGGTTATTACTTTCTCGTACGGCGCGATGCGGGCATCGCCACTCCTCCGCATCCAAAGGCTCACTTCTATCGAAATGCCGAACTCGAATGGGGACTCGCGCTTCGTGCCGCCGGTGGCCGCATCGTGGCCCCAGTGGATGGCCTACCTGCCCACCAGGATCGCCACCGTGGCTATCACGACAGCGATCCTGAGTACCGTGACGCGGAGTCTAAGAAGACATACATGCGCATGCTCAAGCGGTTTAAGGGGCGCGACGAGATTTTGGCGCCGCGGTGACTTCGCAGATACGACTCGACGTTCCGTTGGCCGATCTCACCACAATGCGTGTAGGTGGTCTAGCTCGAGATCTGGTCGAAGTCCACACTGCTGAGGAACTCATCGAAGCGGTATCTACCGCAGACAACGAAGGCATCCCACTTTTGGTGCTGGCGGGTGGCAGCAATGTGGTCATCGCTGATGAGGGCTTCGCTGGTCGGGTAGTGCTCGTGCGCTCCCGAGGTGTTGAGCCGGATGTCACTGATTGTTACGGCGCGTGGGTCACTGTCGCAGCGGGGGAGACGTGGACCGATTTCGTGGAGTTGGCGGTGCAGGAGGAGTGGGTCGGCGTCGAGGCGCTGGCTGGTATTCCGGGATCTGTTGGTGCAACGCCAGTTCAGAACGTCGGTGCTTATGGCCAGGAAGTCGCGAGCACGATTGCCCGCGTCGAGGCCTATGACCGGCAGACCCGCCGCCGCGAAGTGATTCCGGTGGCCGATTGCGGTTTTTCCTACCGGACATCGCGGTTCAAGGGATCCGACCGCTACGTCATCTTGTCTGTCGCTTTTCAATTCAAGCGCGGGGATCTTTCCGAGGCGATTACTTACCCAGAACTTGCACGGACTCTCGGCGTCGAGATTGGTGCTCGTGTACCAATGACAAGACTGCGCGATGCGGTGCTTGAACTGCGCGCATCCAAAGGAATGGTTTTGAGCGAGGCGGACCGTGACACGTGGAGTGCGGGATCATTCTTTCTCAACCCGATTGTGTCAACCGATTTCGCGCTCCCAGTCGATGCGCCCACTTGGGCAACCGGTGATGGAGTCAAGGTCAGTGCAGCGTGGCTCATCGAACGCGCGGGCTTTGGTCGTGGTTTCTCACTCGCAGGTTCACATGCAGCAGTCTCTGGCAAGCACACGCTCGCGATTACGAATCGTGGCGGCGCCACCACTCGAGAAGTTCTGGATTTGGCGCGAGCGATCAAAACTGGCGTTCACGCAGCCTTTGGCATCACGTTGCAGAGTGAGCCGACTTTTGTCGGGTGCGAGATCTAGCTTTCCTGCTGAGCGACGAAGTTCCACAAGTCGTACGTATCCAAATCGATAGCGCGATTGCCGTTTGTCTCCAGCGCGATGGCAATCTGGGTGCGGTGCTCGATGGAGTGATAAATCGCCTGCGCCAGAACCATCGAACGAGGCTTTGAATTCATGCCGTCCTCGTCCTCGAAGTCGACCATCTCGTCGGGGAGCGTGGACTGCTCGATCAAAGTCTCATACATCCGTTGAAGGTAGGCACTCATCTCCGCAACATCTGCCGCACTCTCTGGCTCTCGCAGTTCGGTCCACTTCGAGCCAGTGAGGATGTAGCAGTACCACTCGGCACCTTGCAGCATGTGCATCGCAATATGCGCAACTGACCATTCAGGTGACGCGTAACTGCTCTTGAGCGCCGACTCCGGCAACTCCTGAAGCGCACTGAAAAGTTTTGTATCAGCCCACGCCATGTGGCGCAGTGACATGTCTAGGGAAATCACTGCGGGCCCTCTCGTTAAGACAGCAGTTTTTGAATGCGTGAAACGCCTTCAACCAGATCGGCATCACCGAGTGCATAGGAGAGGCGAATGTAGCCAGGTGTTCCGAATGCTTCGCCAGGCACGACTGCAACCTCAGCCTCTTCGAGAATGATCGCGGCAAGTTCTGCGGACGAGTTCGCAACGCGACCTTTGATGTCTCGACCTAGCGCTCCCTTAACCGATGGGTAGCAGTAGAAGGCACCCTCGGGTTCGGGACACTCGAAGCCCGGCACCGCGCGCAGCATTTCGACCATCAGTTTGCGGCGGCGATCGAAGGCCACCTTCATCTCATCGACCGCAGATAGGTCGCCATTGAGCGCAGCGATAGCTGCAACCTGTGAAACGTTCGCGACATTAGACGTCGCGTGCGACTGCAGATTGGTGGCGGCCTTCACGAGATCATCAGGGCCAATGATCCAGCCCACCCGCCAACCAGTCATGGCATATGTCTTCGCAACGCCATTGACTACAACGCATTTGTCCGCGAGGCCAGGGACCAGCACTGGCAGCGATGCGAACTGTGCGTCTCCGTAGACGAGGTGCTCATAGATTTCGTCGGTGACGACCCAAAGATCATTGGCGAGGGCCCACTCGCCGATGGCGTTGACCAGATCCGGCGGGTAGACCGCGCCAGTGGGGTTAGACGGCGAAACAAACACCAGCACCTTCGTGCGTGGCGTACGCGCAGCCTCTAGCTGTTCGATGGTGGCTCGGTAGCCGGTGGTTTCGTCAGTCATGACCACGACCGGGACCCCGCCGGCGAGCTTGATTGCTTCTGGGTACGTCGTCCAGTACGGCGCCTGCAGCAGTACCTCGTCATCTGGATCAAGGAGTGCCGCGAAGGCGTTGTAGAGGGCCTGTTTTCCGCCGTTTGTCACGAGGACTTGGGAAGCCTTGATGTCATAACCGGAATCGCGCTTGGTCTTGGCCACGATGGCGTCCTTGAGTGCGGGGAGGCCACCGGCCGGGGTGTACCTGTGCCATTGCGGGTCACGGGCCGCGTTGATCGCTGCCTCGACGATGTAGTCGGGCGTGGGGAAGTCCGGCTCGCCGGCCCCAAAACCGATGACCGGACGCCCAGCGGCCTTGAGTGCCTTGGCCTTGGCATCCACAGCCAAGGTGGCCGATTCGGTGATGGATCCGATGCGTTGTGAGATGCGCGACGTCATGCCGTTATCTTCTCAGGTGCTCGTGGACGACCCGGATTGGACCCACTCGGACCTCGGGCTCTAGACTCTCCACTTCGGGTGTTCGGTGGGCAGCCGCATGCCGTCTGTAGACGGTAGGCGGAAGTTCGGCGAGTCCGGAGGGTCGTAGCTCAATTGGTAGAGTCCCGGTCTCCAAAACCGGTGGTTGGGGGTTCGAGTCCCTCCGGCCCTGCGCAGTACGCAACAACGCACTACAGCACCATGGGCAGGGTCTGAAAGGACATCCGAAACCGTCAGGAGGAAGTTGTGAGTGAGAACGCGGAGGCCACGAAACCTCGTGGCATCTTTTCGCGATTCGCGCTGTTCCTCCGCCAGGTCATCGTCGAATTGCGCAAGGTCATCTGGCCGACGCGCAAGGAGCTGATCACCTATACGACCGTCGTCATTGTCTTCGTCGTCATCATTGCCGCCATCGTTGCCGTCCTCGATTACGTCTTCACCATGGGCGTTCTCGCAATTTTCGGCTAAACCGCACCGAGGAGTTCCGTGTCCACTACGCCTGAGTCCGACCTCTCGACCGACGCTGCCGTCGACGAGTCGTCTGCCACCGACTTCTGGGCGCCGGTGGAGCAGGCTCCGGCCGAGGAAGTCAGCGATTTCCTTTCTGCACCAGCAAAGGTTGATCCCGTTCTCGTCCGCGATGGTGCTGCCGACGGGGTCGTTGTTGAAGAGATCGCAGCGACCGACAGCGACGAAGAGGATCCGATCGAGGCCTTCAAGCAGCAAATGCGCGTTGCGCCAGGTGAGTGGTACGTCGTGCACTCCTACGCGGGCCTTGAAAACAAGGTCAAGTCAAACCTCGAAACACGCACCATCTCGCTCAACATGGAGGACTACATCTTCCAGGTTGAAGTTCCGATGGAAGAGGTCATCGAGATCAAGTCCGGGCAGCGCAAACTGGTACGTCGCACAAAGTTCCCCGGATACGTACTCGTTCGCATGGATCTCACAGATGAGTCTTGGACTTCCGTGCGCCGTACGCCTGGCGTTACCGGATTCGTCGGACACGGTCATCAGCCCAGTCCGCTGTCCTTGGATGAAGTCGTGTCAATTCTTGCTCCCACGCCTGAGAAGAAGCCCGGCGCAGCCGCGGCTCCCGGCTCCAAGTCATCAACACCCATCGTCACGCTTGATTTCGGCGTAGGCGATTCCGTCACCGTGGTCGATGGTCCATTCGCCACGTTGCACGCCACCATCTCGGAGATCAACATCGAGGCGCAAAAAGTTACTGGCCTCGTGGAGATTTTCGGTCGTGAAACCCCCGTCGAGCTGGCGTTCAGCCAGGTCCAAAAGAACTAGCAGGAAGTCACACAATGCCTCCCAAGAAGAAGGTCTCCGGTCTTATCAAGCTCCAGATCCAGGCTGGTGCGGCAAACCCCGCGCCGCCCGTCGGTCCGGCGCTTGGTCAGCACGGCGTCAACATCATGGAGTTCTGCAAGGCCTACAACGCGGCCACGGAGAACCAGAAGGGCCAGGTCATCCCCGTGGAGATCACGGTCTACGAAGACCGTTCCTTCACCTTCATCCTCAAGACTCCACCGGCTGCCCGCTTGATCCTGAAGGCTGCTGGCCTCGACAAGGGCTCAGGTGCCGTACCTCGCGTCATGGCCGGTTCGATCACGCGCGCGCAGTTGCGCGAGATCGCCGAGACCAAGATGCCCGACCTCAACGCCAATGACGTTGATGCCGCCATGAACACGATCGCTGGAACCGCCCGTCAGATGGGCGTCACGATCGTCGACTAGTTCCACCCGTCCCATGTGGGAGGACCACCGCGGTCCGTGACACCACACCCTGCAGGCACCTTGAAGTGCCATGAATGGAGAGCAGTATGAAGCGCGGAAAGGCATATCTAGCAGCCCTCGAACTCATCGAGGCGGGCAAGACTTACGCACCCCTTGAGGCAGTACGTGTCGTCAAGGCTGGCGCTAAGTCGAAGTTCGATCCGACCATCGAGGTGTCGATGCGTCTTGGCGTTGATCCCCGTAAGGCCGACCAGATGGTGCGCGGCACGGTGAGTCTGCCAAATGGCACTGGTCGCACCGCACGCGTCATCGTGTTCGCCGGTGGCGAGAAGGCAGAAGAGGCTCGTGCAGCCGGTGCCGATGAAGTAGGCGCTGACGACCTGATCGACAAGGTCGCCGGTGGCTGGACCGACTTCGACGCAGCAGTGTCCACTCCTGACCTCATGGGCAAGGTGGGCCGCTTGGGCAAGGTTCTCGGCCCACGTGGTCTCATGCCCAACCCCAAGACTGGCACCGTGACGATGGACGTGGCCAAGGCTGTCCAGGACATCAAGGGCGGCAAGATCGAGCTCCGCGTGGACAAGAACTCCAACTTGAACTTCTCGATCGGCAAGGCGTCCTTCACCGATCAGGCGCTGATCGAGAACTACGCAGCCGCGCTTGATGAGGTTCTGCGTCTCAAGCCATCCTCGTCGAAGGGTCGCTACGTCAAGAAGGCGACCTTCTCTTCGACGATGGGCCCCGGCGTCCCCGTCGACTCCAACCGCACGCGCAACCTCCTCACGGAGGAGCAAGATTCCTGAGGTCGTTTTGACCTTCGGCCGCTAGACCCGTACAGTTCGACCGACCCCAGACCGCTGGTCCTCATCCCCGGATGAGCGAAGGCCCCAACAGGGCGGCCCGCGCAGGTATCGATAGGCGCTTTTCGCCTCGCGTGCCCGTGCGTGCATGCCCCCCAAGGACTTCACAGCGGTCTGCCCCTGACCAGGAGGCAGACACATGGCACGTTCCGACAAGGCGGCAACCGTCGCTGAACTCACTAATGAGTTCCGCACGTCATCAGCAGCCGTGCTCACTGAGTACCGCGGCCTGACTGTCGCCCAGCTCAAGGTCCTGCGTCGCTCGCTCGGCGCGACGACGACCTATGCCGTTGTCAAGAACACCCTGACGCGTATTGCTGCTCGTGATGCTGGCGTGGTCGGCTTTGAGTCCCTTCTTGCGGGCCCGAGCGCGATCGCCTTCGTCAAGGGTGATCCGGTTGAGGCAGCCAAGGGCCTTCGGGACTTTTCTAAGACCAACCCCAACCTCGTTATCAAGGGCGGCTACCTCGACGGCAAGGTGCTCACGTCGGCTGACATCGCCAAGTTGGCCGATCTAGAGCCACGAGAGGTTCTCCTGGCCAAGCTCGCGGGAGCGATGAAGGCATCGATGTCTCAGGCTGTCAGCCTGTTTGCGGCGCCATTGTCACAGGCGGCTCGCACCGTCGATGCCCTACGCCAGAAGGTTGAGGCGGCAACTCCAGCAGCAGCGGCACCCGCCGTTGTAGAGGCACCTGCCCCGGCTGAAGTTGAGGCACCTGCAGCCGAAGAGGCACCCGCAGCCGATGAGGCCGCCACCACTGATTCCACCCCCGAGGCCGAGGCACCCGCCGAAGCCGCACAGGACTAAAAACCAACAACCGCCCCAAAGGAAAGGACGCCACCATGGCGAAGATGAGCACCGATGACCTGCTCGATGTGTTCAAGGAGATGACTCTTCTTGAACTATCCGAGTTCGTGAAGGCTTTCGAGGAGACCTTCGAGGTCACCGCGGCAGCTCCCGTGGCTGTGGCAGTGGCTGCCCCAGCCGGTGCTGGTGGCGGCGACGCAGCTGGCGCTGAGGAGCAGGATGAGTTCGACGTCATCCTCGAGAACGCCGGCGAGAACAAGATCCCGGTCATCAAGGAGGTGCGCGCGCTCACGAACCTCGGCCTGAAGGAGGCCAAGGATCTCGTTGAAGCCGCACCGAAGGCCGTGCTGGAGAAGGTCGCCAAGGACGCGGCTGAGAAGGCAAAGGCGGCCCTTGAGGGCGCCGGCGCCACCGTCTCCGTCAAGTAACACAAAGATTGGGTGATCGTCGCCGGGACACGAAAGTGTCACGGTGCTTGACGCACCGGACTTCACCGGCGACGATCATGTCTAGCGATCCAACCTGGGCTTCGGTGCATTGCCGCCGGACCTCAGGCCGAGGAAGCGGGCACTGTGTTCACTAGGCACTGTCGACTAGTGAACAACTCAGTCCCGGCTTCGAGGGCCTGACAGTCCGAGACCCCCGGGTTCGACAGCGGCTTACCCGTTGGGTATGCTGCCGCTTTGCGCTGCCTGCAGCGAATGCTTATGCCCTCTCGGGAGCATGGCGTCGTTTGGGCAGTCAGCTCACATCGAGCCCGTGAGTCTCGGAAAGGTTTGTCTTGGCCGCCGCGCGCACCACGAATCCCCTGTCCCCCGATCTCAATCGCGTTTCCTTCGCGAAGATCCGCGAGCCTCTGGCCGCGCCCAACCTGCTCGCGCTCCAGACGTCGAGCTTCGACTGGCTGCTCGGCAACGAGCGCTGGCGCGCACGTGTCAAGGAGGCTCTGGCCACCGGACGTCGTGACGTGCCGCTGAAGTCCGGTCTCGAGGAGATCTTCGAAGAGATCAGCCCGATCGAGGATTTCTCGACGACCATGTCGCTGTCTTTCCGCGACCACCGGTTCGAGCCGTCGAAGTACACCGAAGAGCAGTGCCGGGAGAAGGACTTCACCTACTCCGCACCCCTGTTCGTTACAGCCGAATTCATGAACAACGAGACTGGTGAGATCAAGTCTCAGACCGTGTTCATGGGCGAGTTCCCACTGATGACCGAAAAGGGCACCTTCGTCATCAATGGCACCGAGCGTGTCGTTGTGTCTCAGCTTGTGCGGTCCCCTGGTGTCTACTTCGAGCGTTCCCTTGACAAGGTGTCCGATAAGGACATCTACACAACCAAGATCATCCCCAGTCGTGGCGCATGGCTTGAGTTTGAAGTCGACAAAAAGGACCTCGTCGGTGTTCGCGTCGATCGCAAGCGCAAGCAGCCGGTCACCGTTTTGCTCAAGGCCCTCGGCTGGACAGTCGAAGAGATCCGCGAGCGTTTCGGTCAGTACGAATCTGTCATGCAGACTCTTGAGAAGGACCACGTCGGCACCGTTGACGAGGCGCTGCTCGACATCTACCGCAAACTGCGTCCGGGCGAACCCCCCACGTTGGAGAACGCGCGTAGCCTCCTTGAGAACTTCTACTTCAATCCCAAGCGCTACGACCTTGCCAAGGTAGGCCGCTACAAGATCAACAAGAAGCTCGGCCTTGATCTTGATCTTGAGCAGAGCGTTCTCACCAAGGAAGACATCGCGGCGACAATCGAGTACCTAGTGCGTCTCCATGCCGGAGAGCTCACGATGGAAGGCCCACGTGGCGAGGTCGGCGTGGAAACTGACGACATCGATCACTTTGGCAATCGTCGTCTTCGCACTGTTGGCGAGTTGATCCAGAACCAGATCCGCACTGGCCTCTCGCGCATGGAACGCGTTGTACGCGAGCGTATGACCACTCAGGACGTCGAGGCCATCACGCCTCAGACGTTGATCAACATTCGCCCGGTCGTTGCCTCCATCAAGGAGTTCTTCGGCACGAGCCAGTTGTCACAGTTCATGGATCAGACCAACCCACTCGCGGGATTGACGCACAAGCGTCGTCTTTCCGCGCTCGGACCGGGCGGTCTTTCCCGTGAGCGTGCCGGCTTTGAGGTCCGCGACGTGCACCCGTCTCACTACGGTCGGATGTGTCCGATTGAGACCCCAGAAGGTCCCAACATCGGTCTCATCGGATCGTTGTCGACCTACGCACGCGTCAACGAATTCGGTTTCGTCGAGACCCCTTACCGCAAGGTCGTCGATGGCCGCGTCACCGACCAGATTGACCATCTGACTGCAGATGCAGAAGATCTCCACGTCATCGCCCAGGCAAACGCGCCGATTGCGGATGATGGTCGCTACTTGGAAGACAAGGTCCTCGTCCGCCGTAAGGGTGGCGACGTCGACTATGTGCCACCGACCGAGGTCGACTACATGGACGTCTCACCGCGTCAGGTGTGGTCAGTCGCAACCAGCATGATTCCGTTCCTTGAGCATGACGATGCAAACCGCGCCCTGATGGGTTCGAACATGCAGCGTCAGGCAGTGCCGCTCCTGCGTTCCGAAGCACCGCTGGTCGGCACGGGTATGGAATTCCGCGCTGCGTACGATGCCGGTGACGTAGTCACTGCTCGTGAGTCCGGTGTGGTCACTGCAGTTTCTGCCGACTCGATCACCGTGATGCAGGACAACAGCGAGCATCGCACCTATCGCCTGCTGAAGTTCCAGCGCTCCAATCAGGGCACGTGCTACAACCAGCGCCCGATTGTCAGCGAGGGACAGCGAATCGAAGTTGGTCAGGTCCTAGCGGACGGTCCGTCCACCGATCTCGGCGAGATGGCCCTAGGCAAGAACCTGCTCGTGGCATTCATGTCATGGGAAGGCCACAACTACGAGGACGCGATCATTCTCAACCAGCGTCTCGTGCAAGACGACGTGCTCAGTTCGATTCACATCGACGAGCATGAAATCGATGCACGTGACACCAAGCTGGGCCCGGAGGAGATCACTCGCGATATCCCCAACGTCTCCGAGGAAGTGCTGGCCGATCTTGACGAGCGCGGCATCATCCGCATCGGTGCCGATGTGGTGCCCGGTGACGTCCTTGTTGGCAAGGTCACGCCTAAGGGCGAGACGGAGCTCACCCCTGAAGAACGTTTGCTTCGCGCCATCTTCGGCGAGAAGGCTCGCGAGGTTCGCGATACCTCACTGAAGGTTCCCCATGGCGAGTCAGGCAAGGTCATTGGCGTTCGCGTCTTTGACCGCGACGAGGGCGACGAGCTTCCCCCCGGAGTTAACCGCTTGGTGCGTGTTTACATCGCGCAGAAGCGCAAGATCACCGAGGGCGACAAGCTCGCTGGACGTCACGGCAACAAGGGTGTTATCGCCAAGATTCTCCCTGCCGAAGACATGCCCTTCTTGGCCGATGGCACCCCCGTCGATGTCGTACTCAACCCGCTTGGTGTTCCTGGCCGCATGAATGTCGGTCAGGTCCTAGAGACGCACCTCGGTTGGGTGGCTGCTGCCGGTTGGAACATTGATCAAGCCAACCCGGTCGCCAAGAAGTTCCCCACCGGAGCAGAGTCCGCCGCGCCACGCACTCGCGTTGCGACGCCGGTCTTCGACGGTGTTAAGGAAGACGAACTCTCGCTGCTGCTCCACTCGACATTGCCGACGGCCGATGGCTTGACGCTTGTCGAGGGAGATGGCAAGGCGCACCTCCTTGACGGTCGTACTGGTGAGCCGTTCCCTGGTCGCGTTTCGGTGGGTTACATCTACATCCTGAAGTTGCTGCACCTTGTCGACGACAAGATCCACGCACGTTCCACGGGTCCGTACTCGATGATCACGCAGCAGCCATTGGGCGGCAAGGCCCAGTTCGGTGGTCAGCGATTTGGCGAGATGGAGGTATGGGCGCTCGAGGCGTATGGCGCTGCCTATGCCCTTCAGGAGTTGCTCACCATCAAGTCCGATGACGTCCTTGGTCGCGTAAAAGTTTACGAGGCCATCGTCAAGGGCGAGAACATTCCCGAACCCGGCATTCCTGAGTCATTCAAGGTGCTGGTCAAGGAAATGCAGTCGCTGTGCCTCAACATTGAGGTGCTGTCCAGCGACGGAATGTCGATTGAAATGCGAGATACCGATGAGGATGTCTTCCGCGCCGCGGATGAACTCGGAATCGACCTGTCCCGGCGTGAGCCGAGCAGTGTTGATGAGATCTAGGAACTCCTAGAAATCACCCGTCCGGAAGCAGACTAGAAAAGGATCACAGTGCTCGACGTAAATTTCTTCGATGAGCTCCGAATCGGCCTCGCAAACGCCGACGACATCCGTGGATGGTCGCATGGCGAAGTAAAGAAGCCGGAGACGATCAACTACCGCACCCTCAAGCCGGAGAAGGACGGTCTCTTCTGCGAGAAGATCTTCGGACCGACTCGCGACTGGGAGTGCAACTGCGGCAAGTACAAGCGCGTGCGCTTCAAGGGCATCATCTGCGAGCGCTGTGGCGTCGAGGTCACTCGCGCCAAGGTCCGTCGCGAGCGCATGGGTCACATCGAGCTCGCGGCTCCAGTGACCCACATCTGGTACTTCAAGGGTGTTCCGAGTCGTTTGGGCTACCTGCTTGATCTAGCGCCGAAGGACCTCGAGAAGGTCATCTACTTCGCGGCATACATGATCACGACCGTCGATGAGGATGGTCGCCATCAGGCCCTGCCGAGCCTCGAGGCCGAACTCGGTGTCGAGAAGAAGCAGATCGCTTCGCGTCGTGACTCTGATATCGAAACGCGTCAGCAAAAGCTTGAGGCAGATCTCGCTGCCCTTGAGGCTGAGGGCGCCAAGAGCGATGTTCGCCGCAAGGTACGTGAATCCGGTGAGCGCGAGATGGCGTCCCTTCGTCGTCGTGCCGATACCGAACTCGAACGTCTCGACAAGGTGTTTGATCGTTTCCGCACGCTCAAGGTCCAAGACCTTGAGGGCGACGAGATGCTCTACCGCGAGATGCGCGATCGCTATGGCCGCTGGTTCGACGGCAGCATGGGTGCAGCAGCCATCCAGAAGCGTCTACACTCCTTCGACCTTGAAGCAGAGGCCGAGAAGTTGCGCGACATCGTCGCCAATGGCAAGGGTCAGCGAAAGACCCGCGCGCTTAAGCGTCTCAAGGTTGTCTCAGCATTCCTGAGCACGACCAATTCGCCTGGGGGCATGGTCCTTGACGCCGTCCCCGTTATTCCGCCGGATCTTCGTCCGATGGTCCAGCTTGATGGCGGCCGCTTCGCGACTAGCGATCTCAACGACCTCTACCGTCGCGTCATCAACCGCAACAACCGGTTGAAGCGCCTGCTCGACCTTGGCGCGCCTGAGATCATTGTCAACAACGAGAAGCGCATGCTTCAGGAAGCCGTTGACGCACTGTTCGACAACGGTCGCCGTGGTCGCCCCGTCACCGGTCCGGGCAACCGTCCGTTGAAGTCCCTCTCCGACATGCTCAAGGGCAAGCAGGGTCGCTTCCGCCAGAACCTCCTTGGCAAGCGCGTCGACTACTCCGGCCGTTCGGTCATCGTTGTCGGCCCACAGTTGAAGTTGCATCAGTGTGGACTTCCCAAGCAGATGGCACTCGAACTCTTCAAGCCCTTCGTAATGAAGCGGCTCGTCGACCTCAATCATGCGCAAAACATCAAGTCAGCTAAGCGCATGGTGGAGCGTTCGCGTCCAGTCGTGTGGGATGTCCTCGAAGAGGTCATCGCAGAGCATCCCGTTCTGCTCAACCGTGCGCCAACTTTGCACCGCCTCGGCATCCAGGCTTTCGAGCCACAACTGATCGAAGGCAAGGCAATTCAGATTCACCCGCTCGTCTGCACAGCGTTCAATGCTGACTTCGACGGTGACCAGATGGCCGTGCATCTCCCGCTCTCGGCAGAAGCTCAGGCCGAGGCTCGCATCCTGATGCTCTCGAGCAACAACATCCTCTCGCCCTCAAATGGCCGTCCGATCACGACGCCCACGCAGGACATGGTGTTGGGCATTTATCACCTCACGTCAGCCGTGGAGCGCCCTACCGGTCAACTGCCGGCGTACTCCTCAGTTGCCGAAGCAACAATGGCGATGGATTCTCGCTTCCTCGGACTTCGCGACTGGATCGACATTCGCCTCTCTGACATCACCCCGACCGAGGGCGAAGTTCCTGAGGGCTGGGAGCCTGGCGACGATCTCATTGTGCGCACCACACTCGGTCGCGCACTGTTCAACGAGGCAATGCCTGCGTCATTCCCGTACGTCAATCGCCATGTCGACAAGAAGGTGCTCGGTGGCTTGGTTAATCGCCTCGCTGACGACTACCCGAAGGTTGTTGTTGCCGAGACGCTCGATCTGCTCAAGGCACTCGGCTTCCGCTGGGCTACTCGCTCTGGCGTGACGATTTCCTTCGAGGATGTGGTCACCCCAGCAAGCAAGGGTGAGCTTCTTAAGTTGGCCGAGGACAAGGCTGAGAACGTTCAGAAGAAGTTCGATCGCGGTTTGATCACCGACTCCGAACGGCGTCAGGAGCTCATCGAAATCTGGACGCGTACGACTGATGAAGTTGCAGAGGCGATGCGGGCGAACTTCCCGATCGACAACCCGATTTACATCATGGTCGATTCGGGTGCACGCGGTAACTTCATGCAGGTCCGGCAGATCGCTGGCATGCGCGGCCTGGTGGCCAACCCCAAGGGCGAGATCATCCCTCGTCCGATCAAGTCGAACTTCCGTGAGGGCCTCTCGGTTCTGGAGTACTTCATCTCCACGCACGGTGCTCGCAAGGGTCTGGCCGACACTGCTCTGCGTACCGCTGACTCCGGCTATCTCACTCGGCGCCTTGTCGATGTGTCGCAGGACGTCATCGTTCGTGAGGTTGATTGCGAAACAGATCGTGGCCTCGAGTTCACG
>CAINMH010000082.1 GCA_903850745.1 uncultured bacterium | reverse complement strand
GCCTCTACAGTGACCCATATGGAGACGTGGCGAAGCGCTTGGGAGCGAGCAAATCTCGCTTTCTATTCGCAGGAAAAGCCCGACGACCATTTCCGGACCAGTACGTCATATCCGGACGTCATAGGCCCCGCATTCCTTTCACTCCTAGACGATCACCCAACGTCCGAGCCTCATCAGATCGTCGATGTCGGAGGAGGAGATGGACGTCTTCTCTCAGCGATGCGCGCAGCGTGGATCGAGTCAGGGCGTGACCCGGCACTTCTGGAATGCACGCTCGTGGACATCCGAGCATCAGAGTCCCCGCATGTCGTCACTGTCGTTGGAGACGCCCGCACCTGCCTGAACAGGATTTTCCCGCGGGGTATCCACGGCCTGCTGATCGCACATGAATGGTTCGATGATATTCCCTGCGATGTGGTCGAAGTCGACGATCTTGGCAAGCGCCGACTCGTCCTCGTTGATGTAGAGACGGGACGAGAGTCATTTGGGCCAGCAGTTGATGATCCCGTTGCCGTACGTGATTTTGGATTCGATGAGCGCGGCGCTCACTGGCTGGACACTTGGTGGCCCATCGAAGAACCTGGCAGCCGGGCAGAGGTAGGAATCACTCGCGATGATGCTTGGCGCACCTGTGTGGACCTCGTCGCAACAGGTGTCGCGGTTATGGTCGACTACACGCACACGCGCGATACCCGCGATCCGCAAGGAAGCCTCGCTGGCTACGTCAAAGGCCGACGAGTCCCACCGATTCCCGACGGGAGCTGCAACATCACAGCGCATGTAGCGGTCGACGCCTTAACTGACATATCCACCCCGCCGCAACATCGTGTGCGATCGCAACGGGACGCTTTGGCCCAATCACGCCTTCCCGATGATCCCCTTGCGCGCCTGTGCGCCGAGGGGCGCCTCGCCACATTGCGAGCGGCCAATGGCCTCGGGAATTTCACTTGGTTGGAGCATCACGCGGGACGCCCAGCTCGACATGCCACGATGACCTCGTGAGCAGTGAAGTGACCGCTGCGGTCGGGCCCGGGAGCGACCGCGCAGACATCACCTTGGATCTGGGCGATCTGCATCCGACCAGTCACGGCGGACTTCGCCTCAAGTTGACTCTTGATGGCGATGTCATTACTACTGCCGAGGGACTACCTGGCTTAATGCACCGCGGTGCGGAGAAGCTCTTCGAGGCACGCGACTACCGACAGATCATTATGCTCGCCGATCGCCACGACTGGCATGGTGCCTTTGGATCAGAAGTGGGCGTGGCTCTTGCCGTTGAGCAACTCGCAGGCATCAGTGTGCCCGAACGCGCGACCCTCCTTCGCACGCTGCTTTGCGAAATCACCCGTATCCAATCGACTTTGATTTTTGCCGGTGTCCCGCTCGGAGCGAACTCTGCACTGGTATTGCGTGAATGTTGGCTTGACCACATTGAGACCTACACAGGAAATCGCGTGCATCCAATGATCTGTCGCGTAGGGGGCCTCGCCATGGATGTAACCGACGACTGGCTTCGGGCTACATCGCAGCTGGTCGAAGCCACTCGAGAGTCTGTCGAGATGCTGAAGCGCGATCTCAATGATCAGAGCGATTCTTGGCGAGGCGTTGCGATTCTCTCCGCAGAGTCTGCTTCGGACTTAGGGGCATCAGGACCCGCTGCACGCGCAAGTGGACTTGACGTGGACCTACGCAGGGACGATCCCTACCTTGCGTACGACCGCATGCCTTTGCGAGTGATCACCAAATCTGCTGGCGATGCGTTGGCACGCTTTGAGGTATTGGTGGAACAGATTCCCGTTTCCTTGGCCATCATCGACACCTGCATCGACAATCTCGGCTCGGTCTCAGGCCCGATTGACGTTCGCCTGCCGAAGGTGCTCCGAGCGCCCGAGGGCGAGACGTACGTATGGACGGAGAACCCGACTGGGATAAACGGCTACCACTTGGTCTCACACGGTGAGCCAGCACCATGGCGCTTGAAGATTCGCTCAGGCGGATTCGGAAACCTGCAGGCACTTGCCGCCGCACTCCCAGGCACAACCGTCTCAGACTTAGCGATTGCGATCGCCTCATTCGCCCTTGCCGCTGGCGATGTCGATCGCTGACTACTTGGCGTCGTGCTCGCGAAGGTAAGTCGCGAATCGCGCACGCAGCAAGGCTTCTGTATCTGGATCGAACTTGTCGGAGAACATTTCCCGAACGGCGCGCACCGTCTCTGTAAAGGTGCCACCAATAGATCCAAGGTCGCCGCCTTCGCCTTCGATGGCCACCATTCCCGGCATGTGCGAGAAGAGATCGGTGAAGAACCCAATGTCAAGGTGATGCTCAGCCACTTTGAATGCTCGGTGACGTAAATCGTCGAATGGCAGGTCCTCGTACACGACGTCGCTCATGGCCGCAGCCTAGTGTCTTGGGCATCGTCGCGCGGATCCTGGGGCAACCGGCACATGGCCTCGAGCCACACCCCGACGACAGCCATAGCCAATGCCCCAGCTGCGGCGAGACCAGCGAGCAGCAGCGCAGATCGCCCGGCCGCGGTCGACGCGTTAGGCATCTCGCCGATGAGTATGCCGAGGTACAGGCCACCCACAATGGAGCCCACACGTGATGCCGCCATGGCAAGCGCGGCGGTGCGAGCAGCGACAAGAGGCGGGAGCGGATTGGTGGGCCTGATGCGCTCACCAAGCTTGGTGCGTCGCGGCAGCCGCGGCCGGCACAGAAGTGTCCAGATGAGTAGCGCCACCGCTAACGACAACAACGTCACAGATGCGAGCCACGGCACGGGCAACGCGCGGCCAGTCAACGCGGTCACGACCTGAGCGAGTGCCCAGCCGAGAGCCGCTGTCACCACTACGAGAATGAGGAGCATCCGTACACGTGTGGGCCTCATCGTTCGCCCCGCCCAGCGTCGAGGGCAAGGTCAGTCAGCCGAACACCATGCATCGAAAGCGCAGATATGAGTTCGGCTACCGACTGATCGCCGATACATGCCAACGGGTCAACGTCGAGAAGGGGACGGCATACGAATGAACGCTCATGCGCGCGGGGATGCGGCAACGTCAGCACCTCTGAGGTCAGTTGTGCTGTGCCCATCGTGATGATGTCGATATCCAAGGTGCGCGGCCCCCACCTCACTTCGCGAGTACGATGCCACTCACTTTCGATCGCTTGCGCACAGATGAGTAACTCATGGGGTTCAAGAGAGGTTTCTCCCGCGATGACAGCGTTGAGATAGGCGGGTTGCTCTGGTCCACCAACAGGATCGGTTTCGTAGACTCGAGAAACTGCCGTGACGGTGACGCCAGGGGTAGCTATCAATGCATTAAGAGCGCCCTGTAACGCAGCTGCCCGATCGCCCAGATTCGCACCAACGGACACGACGAAAGGATTCACCGGGTCCTCGTGATCGTCACTGAGACATCAGCAAACTCGACCGAGATAGGCGCCTGTGGCTTGTGCACCACAATCGTCACACTAGTGACGCCGTCGACATCCAAACAGGCTGTCGCACAATTTTCGGCAAGAGTCTCAATGAGTTTGACCGGCTCACCGCTGACAATTGAATGAATCATCTCCGAGACCAGCGAGTAATCGACTGTGGCTGCGAGGTCATCCGTCGCGGCGGCGCGGGCAATGTCGACTCCTAGTACGGCATCAATAATGAAGTATTGCCCGTCACGGCGCTCCGACTCCAAGACACCATGGAATCCGCGAACCCGTAGGCCGCTTATCGTGATGAAATCTGTCATCGCACACCTCGCATGGCTGAAACTACTTCAACCGCGTCACGCGAACTTCGCGGCTCATGAACTCGCACACCCCACACGTCTTGTGATGCCATCAGAGCGGTGATGGC